>MVQW01000001.1 GCA_002067265.1 Methanomethylovorans sp. PtaU1.Bin073
TAAAACAATTCGGCATCATCAAGGGAGACGGCTACGGAAACCTGAAGCCGAAGGAATATATCACAAGAGAAGAGGTGATGATAATGATATATCGCTTGTATAAAATTCTGCAGAATTAAAAAAGCGGGGTTCTATTATCCCCGCCTTTAAACAAACTGTTATCTTATGCTATGGTTTTGGATACGTTATCGTTATTGTCTTTGTTGTTCCGTCCCACTGCACATCACAGCCAAGAGACTCAGCAACAAATCTTAAGGGTAGCATTGTCCTTGAATTTATGATTTCAGGGACAACATTAAGATTGCTAGAGTCAATATACAAAACATTTCCATTTACAACTGCAGTAGGATTCCCAATTTGCATTCCTATATATGTTGACCCAAGCCTTACAGTCACACCTTTGGTTGCTGGAATCCATTCAATCGTGCCACCCAAGGCTTCAACAACTGCTCTTATGGGAAGTAATGTTCTTCCATTCTTTATGATTGGAGGAGAATCAAGACTTCTCGGAGAACCATTAACTGTAAAGTTTGGATTGCCTATATGGAGGATGATGACTATCTGAGTAATCTCTTTTTCAAAGGTTGCAGTGATTGTATGATCTGATGTAATGTCGGTAAAGGTATATGAAAATATTGCCCCTTTTGATACTCCATCCACTTTAACACTAGAAATCTTATAGCCAGAATTTGGAGTTATCGTGAATGTTTTTGAGTCTCCATAGTTTACAGTAATATTACCTGAAGGTGAAATAGAACCACCAAAAGTTGCAGAAGCAGTGATTGTACATATTTTCTTTTCATATATTATAGTAATTGTTGTCTCACTCTTATTTCCAGCAGCATCATATGCAATAACCTTAAGATTATTCGCACCTTCCACTACCTCAACTGCTACTTCGAAAGCTCCGTCTGGTGCAAGATCTGCTTTCGTTGCACCGACCCAAACAGAGACAACTCCGACATTGTCGGTTGCCTTACCTTTTATCTTAATAGTACTCGTATCAACTCTTGTTCCATTTAAAGGAGAAAATATTGAAACAACTGGTGGAACAACGTCAAGCGAAAGCTTCTCGTCTAATTCAAATGTTACCTCAATAGTAAGATCTGATGAAACATTATTCAATGTATAAGTGTATGGTGAAATGACAGGAAGAAATGAGAAGAATTGCGAGCTACCATTAACTTTTATATCCTTAATTTTATATCCATGATTAGGCGTAATTACAAAGGTTTTGTTTTCTCCATATTTTGCTGTAAGTGAGCCTGAGGGAGAAATGGAACCACCAGGACCTGCTGAAGCCAAGATATTGAAAAACTGAGAACATGGACCGTTCAAGGCGTGAATATCATTACTCAAAACATATATTGTACCATCCGAGCCAATTGCTAGAGCATTATAAACAAGATTGCCACCCCTTTTATATTTCCACTTCAATGTTCCGTCTGCATTTATTGCATAAAGAATACATGAATGATCCATTGAATATATAGTGCCTTCTAAACTAATGATAGGTGAGCAAAAACCTGTATCAACTCCTTTAAATTTCCACTTTTCATTACCATCAGGATCAAGAGCATATAGAAAATCAGATCCAACATATATTGTTCCATCTGAGCCAATTGCAGGACAAGCGAGTAGTCTATAGTAAAAATTTTTCTTCCACTTTAAAGTTCCGTTATTATTTATCGCGTAAAAATAACCATCCCAAGACCCTACATAGATCGTTCCATCTGAAGAAATTGCTGCAGGAGCCCATATACCACTATCAACTTGGTATTTCCATTTAAGAGTACCATTAGATTTGATTGCATAAAGATAGGAAATATTATACTGGCTTTCGTTCAATTCAACGCCTCCAACATATATAGTGCCATCTTGACCTATACTTGGGGTAAGATCCGAATAACTTGCCCAACCACCCGTTCTATATTTCCATTTAAGACTACCATCAGCATTAAGTGCATATAAGTAAGCGTCGAGCATAGAACTGCCAGGCATTGTTTGGAAGTAAATTGTTCCATCCGGAGCAATTATTGGACAAAATATTCTAACATCAATTTGATACTTCCATTTTAGGGTTCCGTCAGGATTCAACGCATAGAAAAAAGGATATTCTACAGCGTATATTGTTCCATCATAACCAATCGCTGGTGCACTAAACCCACCTGGTGAATCTCCTTGGTACTTCCATTTTAGAGTTCCGTCAGGATTCAACGCATATAAAAAACCAGACCCAATATATATTGTTCCATCAGAACCAATCACTGGTGCACTACCACCATTTACGTTAAATTTCCACTTTAAACCACCGCCATTGTTTAAAGTACTATAAGGGCATTGGCCAGTATTCTGTGCATTGTATCGGAACATTGACCAAATAGGTTGTCCGTCTGCCTTTACAACATTTTCTCTTAATGCTCCTTTAAGCAAAGAAAAGAGCATTAAGATGGTTAACAAAACTACAGCAGTCTTTTTCATTAAAGCTCTCCTCTTTTAATTAAGATTCAGTATATTTTTACCTTAATATCATTTTACACTTTTCTAATACTTGTCAAAATTTTAATAAAATTTTCAATTATTAATGGAGCTTTTCCCTCCTTGCAGGATATTCTTTGAATTAGGATAATTTCCGAAGGGTTTATCAAAGAAATTTTGTTGCATTCTTCCTCGCTACAATTGAAAAAGGATATGTGAGAAATACCATGAACTATGCAAGCAAGTAAATCCCTTTCACTTTTCTTGGGGGAGGCAAGGCGCTCTTTAAAAAGCAATTTGATTTGCTCTTTTTAAAATCTATTTGTTTTTTGCCTTGCTGGGTGGGCGGGGAAGATTAAACTTTTTCCTGCGAGCAAGTAACATCTCTATTAAAGCTCTCTTCTACCTTCACAAACTCGTCTCAGAGTTTGCATTACCCCCTC
>MVQW01000002.1 GCA_002067265.1 Methanomethylovorans sp. PtaU1.Bin073
TGAGTACTCTGAAGTTTCCCCGAGTGTATATGACCGCATAAAAGAGTATCATGCACACGGGATGGCAGAACAGGATATTATTGAGAAGCTGGTAAGAGAGACTAGGCTAAGTCCTGATTTCATTGAATTTCTCGTTAAGAACAACTAACCCTTTGGTCTACCCGACAAGCACTTTTTTTGTTGTACTTGAGCAGCAACACATACTCGAACTGAGGAAATAACGGACATTGAGTGTACAGGCAAACACATAGTCACTTTCACTCCCCTTAGCTCACGTGTTTATCTCTCCAAGTCTAACTACCCACCATGTACCCCATAGACAAAGCCACATACGACAAAGTGAACGCCTATCATATCGAGTTCAAGACCGGCTCTCTGACTTCCCTGCATGTCCCTGATATTGTGGAGTATTGCTCAGTAGAACCCGACATGGTCCTCAAGTGCATCATACTTGGCAATGCGTGTTCATGGGCGAGCTATGAGATGGCATGTGGGCATTATGACAGGCATAGAGAGGCGTTCAAGTTCTAAAGGTGTTACCGGTGAATGAATAAATAGAAGAAAGTCAACTCTGTTCACCTCCGGCGTAACAATCATATGTTGTCGATAAATAAATTAGCAACATGAACAATAATACTCACAATTTTGTCAATATGCTGCGAACTAAGCCTCTATTGCTACTTATTGTATTGTCTATAGTAATAGTATTTTGTTTATTGGCTTTGAGTGTGTTATCAATCGCATATGCTTTCTTATTAAAACTATTAGGAATACCATCTACTGAAACTTCTTATATTAACTTAGCCTCCTCACTATTATTGGTTCTCATAACAATTTTTTATGTCGCATTTACTTACAACATAATGTCTTCTACAGAAAAGAATACAGCACAGACGGTTAACTCACAAAAAATCACTTTTTGCGAACGAAGACTTGAACTATTCTATCTACCTCTTAAATCTGCACTAGGTAGATTCAGCGTTGATAGAATTGTTGAATTGAATTCCGAAATTGAAAGTGCACAACGTCAAGAGAAACATTATTCGATTGAGCAAGTAGATAACATATGGTGGAGATTCAAAGAAGATTACAATAAAATTATTCCATACACCTATTTGGCTTTAAACGAAGAAGATATACACCTGGCAGACTTCACTAACATATTTGAACTAAACCATATGTTTGATATAAATTTCATTAACATAAGAAGTGGTCAAAATGGAGATTATGATAAAATAACTGAGTTAATAAAAAATGGATGCTTAGACAAGTACTTTAAAGACTCAGAAGCAATAAATCAAGTGTATACACTAATCCAAAATTCAATTGCAAGGGACATAAAATTAATCAAGGCTGAACTAAAAGAGTTGTTGAATAACTGATAGGATAGATAGTGCAACATTACTCATTTCAATAGTGTAACTCTACAACACCATGTTATACCAAAAAGAGCTCCTACTCCCATGAAAATCATTCAATTCGACGGTGGTGCCGTTCCCAACCCTGGCACACGAGGTATCGGTGTCATCCTTCTCGAAGACAACCACGTCCTCAAAGAGATATCCCGCAAACTCGATGGCATTGGCACCAACAACGAAGCCGAGTATTCAGCCCTCATAGAAGGTCTGAAACAGGCACTTGCACTGGGCTGGACCGATATATTGGTGCAGGGTGACAGTAAACTCGTTGTAAATCAGGTTGCTGGCTCATGGAAGGTAAACAAGGATAACCTGAAGCCATTGAATGAGGAAGCTAAGACACTCTTGTCCAAGTTTCAGTCCGTAAAGGTTGAATGGATTCCACGAGAGAAGAATGCAAGAGCTGATGCAGCAGCTTCAAGGGCATTGGGGTTTGATGAAGACCTAGGAGTAGGTTAAATTATCCCATTTATTTGGACTTAATGTCGAGAGATGTTGTAGATGTTGTTGTAATAGTACCGTCACATCTTGTTTCAGTTTGGCTAATTACCTTTAATTTAAAATCTTTGACAAAGCTGTTTTTGTCTATATATTCATCTCCTAACATGAAGTTTGTTTCATGTTCTGGTCCTACTGAAACGTAAAGTCCAATACCTTTATTTTTTTCTTTATATGGTAATATCTTTGATGTGTAAATGTCATAAATATTAGAGGCTATTGAAATCAAAGAATCAGCTATAGTAAATGCCACAGGTACCCACACCGAATAATCAATAGCTCCACCCCGAATTGAAGAATCTGATGTTTTGTCAAAACGGCTTATTTCAGTGCACTGTAGTCTTTTCTCAAGTTCATCGTACACTTCTGTGACATCAAAGTCTCCATAAGCGTTTGCAACTGTAAATCCAATACGCAATTTGTCATCCATATTTCTTAATTAGGTCCATACTACTTAAAAATCGTCATTAATGATTCAATCCATCATTTTTATATTTAATCCAGTCTCCCATAAATGTCTGCAGCTCTAAAAAGTGGGCACCAAGTTGATGCGTGTTCGCACCAAGTACAATACCTAAGAGTTCCAATCATCCTTCCTATCGTTCAGTTACCAATTTTGGTCTCTGTAAATCGATTATACGACCTCAAACTTCATTGGACGAGGGTTTGTATGTCTGGACCTATTATCTCTTCTCATAGGGCTTCTAATTGATTATTAGCTTACACTACTGACCTACTGGATTGTAAATTGAATTCCAATCAAATGCTGTGTAAATACGAAAATATAGATAATGTTAAAAGGTTAGTGTTCATTGTTATCTAAAACTTATCAAGTGTGTGACCATGAGCAAGCTTGAAGACCTTCAACCCAATGCGGCAGTACGTGGTATTCTCCCGGATGCATTAGTAACCGTAGTAAATGTAAAGTGGTCTGGTTCAGATGCCCTTGAACTCATTTACAAGACACCTGAAGGGAAGCCTGCTTCTGAACTTCTTTTCCGTTCAGATGAATCAAGGTTTGAGGTCGTAGAGCATGGAAGACCTTGGAGCTTTGATGGAGATGGTACTCTTTTCAGATTGGCATCTGAGGCCCACCGTATTCGTCTAGCTCACTTGTTTGACCCTGTCCTTGCAGTCCATACGTCTGTGGTGGAACCTCTTCCACATCAGATAACAGCCGTCTATGAGGCAATGCTACCTCGTCAGCCCCTACGTTTCTTATTAGCTGATGACCCCGGAGCAGGTAAGACCATTATGGCTGGGCTATTGATGAAAGAACTGATAGCTCGTGGTGACTTGCACCGCTGCCTTGTGGTCTGTCCCGGCAGCCTTGCCGAGCAATGGCAGGACGAACTGTCAAACCGTTTCCACTTACCTTTTGAGATACTCACTAATGACAAGCTGGAAGCTGCACGCACAGGTAATTGGTTCATGGAGAATGACCTCGTTATTGCAAGGCTGGATAAGCTATCACGCAATGAAGATGTTCAGGATAAACTCAAGGTACCAGAATGCAACTGGGACCTCGTAGTGTGTGATGAAGCACATAAAATGTCTGCCACGTTCTTTGGTGGTGAAGTCAAATACACTAAACGTTACAAGCTCGGACAGTTACTTTCCACGCTTACCCGACACTTCCTGCTGATGACAGCAACACCCCACAACGGTAAAGAAGAGGACTTCCAGTTGTTTATGGCACTACTCGATGGTGACCGCTTCGAGGGCCGTTTCAGAGATGGTGCACATGCTGTTGACGTATCTGATATGATGCGCAGAATGGTAAAAGAGAATCTTTTCAAGTTCGATGCCACACCTCTTTTCCCAGAAAGAATTGCCACAACTGTTCCTTATAAACTATCAAACAAGGAAGCCATTCTTTACAAAGAAGTAACTGAATACGTACGGGAAGAATTCAACCGTGCAGAAGCGTTACAGAACGATAAGCGTGCAGGTACTGTGGGTTTTGCTCTTACTATTCTACAACGTCGTCTTGCCTCCTCTCCTGAAGCCATAGGTCAATCATTACGTCGTCGTCGTGAACGTCTGGAGAGCAGGTTAAATGAATTAAAGTTATTACAACGCGGTTCTCAGGTCAATCAGATATCTCAACTTCTGTCTACTACAACATTAGATGCAGAGGATGTAGAGGACCTTGAAGAGGCACCTGATAATGAGGTACAAGCTGTTGAAGAAGAGGTTCTTGACCAGGCAACTGCAGCCCGTACAATTGATGAGTTGAGAGCTGAAATTGAGACCCTACGAAGGCTGGAAGCTCTTGCAGGGGATGTTTGTCGCAGTGGTGAGGACAGAAAATGGCGTGAACTTGCAACCCTTCTAGACGAAATATTCACACACGCACCCAGTGATAATAGTTCATCTGACACCCCAACTACAAAGGCAGTTCCAAGACCTGTCTCATCACCACGTCAGAAACTCGTTATTTTTACCGAACACCGTGATACACTGA
>MVQW01000003.1 GCA_002067265.1 Methanomethylovorans sp. PtaU1.Bin073
CCAATTTATTTATATTCTGCACTGAGTTTTTAAGTTTGTAAATTTACAAATTTTGAAACAACGATTATTCTAATTAAACTGCCTGATAAGCTCTGTCTTTCCCACTCTTCTCTTTCCTGTGATCACTAAAAAAGAGGGACTGCTCTCATTAAGCAGTTGTATGAGTGCCAGTTCTTTTTCTCTGTTGTAGAATTGCATAATCATTACTTTTGTAATCATTATATTTATAATCGTTCATTGATTATATGGTCCTTCGGAAATCAGGTGTACCTTAGGAAATGAGGCGTTCTATAATATTTTAGGTTCTATTCAACATCGTGTGGGTAATTTCAACACCAATACATCTCTAATCTTCTTTAGGACTACAATTCTCGGCTCTGTAGATAGCCTATAGGTTTTCGATAAGTTTATATCTTAATCAGTAGTAGTAGAGCTTGGAGAATCAAGCTCATGAAAAACAAAACTCAAAAACAATCCTCTGATTCTGAGGATAGGCACAACTCCATAGACATCCTTCTGAATGACCCTGACTTCATTGAGCTTGCTTACACAATCAAAGCAAGAAAAGAAGGGTCGATTAACAATCTCGCTAAGGCGTTGTGCAAGTACCTTGACATGATTGAGACCAAATATCATAAGGTCTGCACTTATAACGACATACTCAAAGATGCAAAGAAAGAGCAAAAGGAAATCGATGATGTAGATGACCGTACAGTAGGCAAGTATCTCAGTTATTTTCCGAGATACCTTGCAGACATCGGACTTGCCGAAAGCACCATCGAGCTTTATTACAACAATGTTGTCAGGTTCTACAAGAGAAAGAATGTGCAGTTGCCATATAATGGTCTTGAGAAATGCAACGTCAAGAAATCAAACTTCTTCATACCTGAGAAGTCGGACATCCAAAGTGCTCTCAAGCATGGTTCCATTGTGTTGCAAGCACTCATACTGAGTCAGATATCAAGTGGTGTTGGCACTGCTGAAGTGATGTCACTGACACGGGATGACTTCTGGAAAGGCTACGACAAAGTCACGGGGGTCACCACACTGAACCCTACAAGAAAGAAGACCAACGAGCACTATTACACATTCCTCAACCCGGAAGCTTCCAAAGCAGTCATACAGATGCTGAAGGAGAGGACCGATGATGACCCACGGCTATTCAAATTCAGGTCTGAGGCTGCCATCACGAGCCTGTACAGCAGACTCGATGAGGCTTGCGGTTATGTTCAGATTAAAGGTCAATATGGAAAGATACGCAGCCACAACATGAGGAAGTACTTTAATCAGACCATGCGTGACGCTGGAATGCCTGTTGACCTTGTGGACTACTTGTCCGGAAGGAAGGAGACATCGACAAGGGCTGCATACAGTGAGAAACGTCCTGCTCAACTCAAAGAGATATACATGGAATACATGGATGCTCTCTATGTGACCACCGATGTCATCAAGCCGGACCAAGAGACCATAGACAACCTGAAGGCTAAAAACAGAGAGCTTGAAGAGCAGGTTGCACAAATCCAGAAGAGCAATGAAGCGCAAGTAACTGAACTGAAGAAGAGCTACGATGAAAAACTTGCACAAATGCAGATGAAAACAGATGAGAACAGTCAGAAAATGGAAGCAAAAGTGACTAAGCTTGCTGCCATTGTTGATGAATACATAGTGCATAAAATTGATGGTGAGGATGTCTATGAGCCTGTTTATCCGGCTCCACCTATTGGAAGGCCTACCACTCCTCCCATCAAGAAGGTCAAATCCGAAACAAAATGACTGGATTCCATCCAGTCATTACTTTATAGAAAGATGTCTACCATTTTTATTTAAGCCCGTAGCGAGGTAAATCCGGGTCATGCATTCGATGCCATGAGGCCAAACGCCAGAGAAAGTCAGATTCTAAAAGTCGAGTCCATGCATGCCGATGTTGCCCAGGCAGGCTCCCGTCTAAAAGACCCTGCAGGAATCAACATCTCACTGCTGTTTGCCATTGGATGTCGGGAAGCTGACCTCAACAATGCATTTACATGGGGAATTGGCAGGTCACTTACTACTCAGACTCGCGAAGACGAAGGCAAGGACAGGCCAAAAGTGACAGGCGTAGCCATTGCCGGAGAAAGCTGCTCAAAACCAAGCATCGTGTTTCAAAAAAGCTGGCCGGAAACTCTCATATCAAGCGTACTTTGTAAAAATTATTTGTATTCTAAACCTCAAAAAGTACCATATATATCCGATATTAATGGTACTTTTCAGACAAATGAATACAAAATAAATTCACGATGTTCTCTCGTTGATAGACTTTTTTCTGACCAAAAAGTAATTGCCCTCTTGAAAAATGAGCAGATAATTTTGACAAGCGACCTGATAGCCAAGCATTGTGCCAGAAAGATCAAACTGGACTTCTACACCCTACATCCCGACAATACGATCAACTTCGTCATGTTCGAATCCAAGAACGAATATGCCATTAGTCGCCTGAAACTCTTCCTCGACAATCTGGGCATTCCCTACGTTATCGAGCGAATAGTTCCCATCGTCAGAATCAAACAAAATCCTGACCAATTCCATGTCTGGATTCTCCTCAGCAACACTCCTGCCGACAAGGCACGTGCCTTTGCCGAGTCAATTCTCAAGACAGCAGGATTCAAAGTGAAAGGCGACAAAGAAATAGAGTACTATCCCAGGCAAACCAAGAGGAACACGCATGACATCGGAGAACGCATACCTATGCCCTTTGGTGCCAATTCGCAAGTTCTGGTCGATTGCAAATTTGTGAAGGACTTCGATGAGATGACTATAGGCTGCGTAGACCTTTCCTCGCAGCCTTCAGATTTGGAACCAAATAAATGGATTAGCGGCGAAGGAGATGATTCGTCAGTTGCATTTGAGGTGTGATTCAAGGTGAAAATATATCTGAGCTTCCCTTGCTCCGATATGCCACAACCTGGGGACAGTGGTTCTCCCATCCTGCAGGCCGGAAAGGTCATAGGGTTTATATCATCGGCACTATTAACCGATTGCATGGGAGTGGCAATTTCATCTGATGTCCTTCGCAGCATGAGAGGAGTACAAAGGTGACAAAACATCGACAGAAATATAGGTCTTTCACTTTGGAGACGAGATTATGTGACTTTTATCACTGTGTATTTTATCCACTGAACTTACACTGATATCCTTATTTGCTCACAAATCCTTCCTCTATTCCGGGGAGTTAAAAATGAACATAGTCGTAACTTGCTACAGCTGCCGGAAAGAGTTCTTTACAGCCATTACAAACAATCAATTTGTCCGCCGCTGTCCTAATTGCTTCAAGCTGAACAGGGTTAGAACAATCATTGATGGGAAAGCCTTCGGTGAAGATGAATATGCCCCACTGCTCGCAGCAGAATCATATTAAGCCTATCATTTTTTGTTTGCTTACTGGTCGGCTATGCTGTGTCAGAGCCATCTCTGTTATCGACTACGTGAATAACTTCCACCACCTAAGATTAAACGGTTTTTGAATCCGATTCATAACGCAAATCTTATCTACTCAACAATGAAACATTACAGCACTGAATTAAATGTTGGTGTGGTGAAATGAAATTACATATCGGATATTGGATACTTACATTGATTGCTATTTGCTCATTAATGATGCTGATAGTACCAGCATCAGCAATACAAGATACAAGCTCAGATGACATACTAGAGAAAAGTGTAGATGTTCAGAAGACTGAAAAGTACGTTCCAGGTGAGATACTTGTCAAATTCAAGCCCGGACTTTCGGATAAAGAAATTAAAGATATCAACTCCAAACACGAGACCTCTGTCCTGTACACAAGCCCATATGCAGGCTTCAAGACACTGAAGGTTCCAAAGACCAAGACCGTCGAAGAGATGGCCGAGATTTATAGCAAGAACCCAAATGTCGAGTATGCAGTGCCAAATTATGTCATGTATGCGACCATGGTGCCTACTGACCCCCTTTATGGCTACCAGTGGAACTTCTATAGTCAATATGGCATAGATGTCGAGCGGGCATGGGACATATCCAACGGGGATGGAGTAGTTGTTGCTGTGATTGACACTGGGGTTACAAGAGGTCCTGACCTTGCAAATACTATAATCCTTCAAGGATACGATTTTGTAAATGCCGATACATACCCAACAGATGACAATGGTCATGGAACACATGTGACGGGAACCATAGCCCAGAGCACAAACAATGAAGGCGTTGCAGGTGTGGCTTATGGCTGTACAATAATGCCCGTGAAGGTATTGGATGCAAGTGGAAGCGGGACCCTCGCCCAGCTTGTAGATGGGATATATTATGCTGCTGGCTATAATCCTGATGGCGGACCAACAGCACAGGTACCAGCACAAGTAATAAGCATGAGTCTGGGATTCCCTCCTTCTGTAACAGCAAGGAAACTAGCTCCTCTATTCCCGGCACTTGACTATGCATACTCCAAAGGTATTGTCATAGTAGCCGCTGCTGGCAACGATGGTGTCTCAAAAATAGGTTATCCGGCAGCCTATGATAAGTGCATAGCAGTTGGTGCAACCAGATACGATGGAACCCGTTCATATTACTCAAACTACGGAAGTGCCCTTGACATAATGGCACCTGGAGGAGATACGAGGGTAGACCAGAACAATGATGGCGTGTTAGATGGCATACTCCAGAACACCTTCGGTTCAGATGGTAACTTCGACTACTTCTTATATCAGGGAACATCAATGGCAACTCCGCATGTATCCGGTGTTGCTGCCTTGCTCATAGCAAAGGATACTACCATTAAACCAGAAGGTGTACGAGAGGCAATACAGTCAACTGCAAAAGATATGGGTACTCTTGGATGGGATTCTGGCTATGGATGGGGTATAGTGGATGCGTATGCAGCTCTTAACTATGAACCTGCTTCTGTAGGGACAGCATCTGACAGTGTGGATGTGGACTATAATAAAATAAAGATAGCTGGAACTAATACACTGGTCTCTGCAAAAGCTACCGTAACCATAGTTGATACCACTACTAACAAAGGGGTAGGAGGAGTAACTGTCACGGGTAAATGGAGCGGTGCTACCACGGAGTTAGAGTCAGGTGTTACAGATAGCAATGGTCAGGTTATTTTCTATTCCAATGATGTAAAGGTATCCAGTGGAAATGATGCAACCTTCATATTCACTGTGGATACTGTTTCCATCCCATGGGACGAAATCGGAGCATTTAATTCAATAACTTACACGAAATGAACAAAACAGATAGGACCCCATTAAGGTCCTATAAATTATTTTTATTCATCTTGCTTACATCTCCAACTTGTCACTGTTCGCTTAAATACCTTTGAATATCACATACCCTCGACGTAGTCAACTTTCCACAATTCCTTCGTAGGATGCTTTCAGTGATGATTTTGGGCTCACTCATAGGGACACATCACCCATGCCAAGATAATTGAACCTGTGGGCTCTCAATCGATGCCAAAGTCAGTATTTGACCCTGAATCTTCTGAACTGCACCCCGGACAAAATGAAGAGGTGAATGGAAAGTACACTGTACTCCGAGACAACTGTGTACTCAGAAGAGACAGTGTACTTCAAGAGTATGCTGCACACTGAACATTATGCATCTCTACGGTACTCACAATGCACAATTACTCAAACGAGTGCTAACTTCATGAACTAAGTGTGAGCATTAATATCCCGAGGATTAGGGATGTGCACCTCAACGAAAAATGGTAAGTGTGTGCTCATTGAAGATGGATAGGATAGTTTCTGGCCTAATGGTCTTGGCTTATAAGAACTCTTGCTTATGAAAAATGGCTTGACAGCAAAAATTTGTTCTAGATATACATAGTTGCCACTCACAAAAAATGTAGTCATGGCATCACTTTTTCGATATAAAAATCATACTATTTTATATAATACTGTATCAATCTGTTCTGAGATACTGATGGATGCACGCTACAGAAAAATCCGAAATATAATGATTCTGATTCTGTTCCTCAACCTGGCAGTTGCCATTGCTAAAATTGTTTATGGCACTCTGACGAATACACTGAGCATGCAATCCGATGGATATCATTCCATGTTTGATGGTGTTTCCAACATAGTGGGCCTGATTGGTATTCAAGTCGCTTCTAAGCCCCCAGACACAGAACACCCATACGGGCATCGTAAATTCGAGACAATGGCCTCAGTTTTCATTGCAGTACTACTCATATCTGTGGCTTTTAAGATAGTAAGTTCAGCTTTTTCCAGGTTTGGTAGTAATGATGTGCCCGAAGTGACTTTGATAAGTTTCTTGATAATGATAGGCACAATGATAGTGAACTACTTTGTTACAACCTATGAATATCGACGTGGAACTCAGTTACAAAGTGAAGTGCTTGTTGCCGACTCGATGCACACTAAAAGCGATATCTATGTTTCACTTTCTGTCATTATTGGACTTATTGCTATCAAAGCAGGCTTCCCAATACTCGACCCTTTGATTGCTGTTGTCATTTCAGGAGTGATTATTCACGCAGGTTATTCTATCATCATACAAAGTGCTTCTGTTCTATGTGACGGGTCACAACTCAATCCTGAGGATATATGTGACGTAGCATATTCTGTGGAAGGAGTATTGGAATGTACTGCGATACGAACCAGAGGGGTGACAGGGAATATATTTATGGATATGAAAATTGGAGTCCGCCATAACCTCTCTATTGTCGAATCACATGCAATTGCCGACCAAGTTGAAGATAAGCTAAAAGAGCGTTTCGATGGAGTTCAAGATATAGTCATACATGTAGAACCAGCTTCACTTGAGCCAGCTTCTTGAATTGGAAAAACACTTTAGCGTATCTTACGTGTGATGGTTACAACCCCCAAGTAAACTGTTAAATGCTTGGATAACACCTTATTGGTAACAGAAATAACCGGGAAAGCTGTGGTGATAAATGTGAACTATAAACTAACTATGGTATTGTTCTTAGCAGTGGTAGTTTTGATTGGGGCACCTACGGTTTCGGCAAAATCTAGTTATTTGTCGTCTCTCAATCAGCACTATAACACCAGTGGTACAAACCTTGATTCATGTAAAACTTGTCATACTTCAAGTGGTGGTGGGTCCTTAAACCCCTATGGTAGGGCATATTCAAGTAATGGACGAAACTTTGCATCGATTGAAAGTCTTGACTCAGATAATGATGGCTTCACTAATATCGAAGAGATTAATGCTCTTACATTCCCTGGAGATGCCAATGACCATCCACAAACAACGTCTGCAACTCCCACTACAACAACTAACGTAACTCAGCAACAGCAGACAACTACAATATCAGATGATGATGACAATGAACTTGAAGATGAGATGGAAGATGACGAAGTATCAGATGATAGTATTAAGGAACAACTGACGACCTCAGTACCAGTAAGCAATGTAACTGAAGAAAAACCAGTTACACAAGTTGCAGTGAACAACACTACTCTGGAAAAGCCAACTGTGCAGGTGCCAGTAAATAACACAACTGAGACACCAAAGTCTCCGGGATTTGAGGCTATTCTTGCAGTTGCAGGATTCCTAGTACTTGTTGGCCTTCACAGAAAACATGCCTAAATCCTCATTCGTAAGAACCTATTAGAGATTAGCTTGGCAGATAAAAAGCAATAAATTAATCGACATCTGGGTAACCAGGTGTTTCACTTTTCTTTTCTAAGTATGTTTGGATATTTTTCGTATGCCTTCGACGTAGTCAACTTTGATCAATTCCTTTGTAGTAAGCTCTAGAATGCGATTTGAGGCTCACTCACAGGAATACCTGACCCAAGCTCTGAACTCTCAATGGCGGCCTTCTAGCAAAGCCCAACTCGGCATCTGAGCTTCTACCCCTCTCTCAACTAAGTACCTTGCTGCTGAAAATTCACTCGCATGATAGTTTCATGGTGGTTAAGTTTTAACCAGCAATCAAACACGGTAGAGCACTCAGCTTTCATATACCCAATCGCTCAACCGATTACTTCATCGTCTTAACGTATGCAGGTATCGTTCCTGTATACATTATCATGCACTTGTTCATTCGCCCTATGTCACTGGGTTCTTGTCACTGGTTATCAGTTGATGAGCTCAACGTATTGGAGAAAACCAGGTACAATAGAATACATGTATTTGAGTGGTAAGGAGAATGGCAGTGAAATATGGCAACAACGAAAAAATATCTGCCATTCTCCAAATGGAAGTTCTTTCCCTCATTACAACTATTATCGCAGCACATATAAACCTTGCTAAGCCTTTACGTAGTGAAGTTTGTCATAAATCCATAACTATCGACACTGCTTAACGTATTCAAATTCCCTCTATTCTAACCTACCTCATAGCCATCTTTCTGCAACTTGCATACGTTGAAGCCTTCTAATGATAGTGATAAAGTTTATATTATCTACAATTGTTTTATTATTATGTCTACAAATGAATCAGATTTGGACGCAACTGAAATTGAATTTCTAGCACTCGAGCATTACTGGCCAGACCTAAACTGGGTCGACCGAGAAATCATCCTGTACGCAATAACACAACCGCTTGACCTAGAGTCCGATGACCCGGAAGTCAAGTCTTTACTAGACAAACTTGAAGACGCCACGTGTGCCAACATGATGGCAACAACAAGTACTATCAACTCGTTCTTGGAATGTAGAGAAAGAAAACTCTTCAATGACAAGCCGGTTCCTGACACACATACCTGCCTGCAAATCATAAGAACGATGGACGTTGAAGCTGTGAACCTTCTGGCTTCCTATATGCTCGCTCCCGCTGACCGTAATGTGTTACAGAATATGCTGATTAACGGATCGATAGTTCAGTATTTCGCAATCCGAAACTACATCGCACGCATGTGATGGGCTTGACGTACACCACTTCCTGTGCATATGTCGGGCAAAGCATACGCAAAATGATGCAAAATAAAACTGCTATACCTCAACGGTATCAATATACGTATTCACTATCCGACCCCCGTTTGCACAGTGTGCTGCACTCGCTCCGTTCCGGCAAGCCCCATCTGCGGATGGCGGCTCTGCCAGCCTTAGCTTACATAGAGCATTGAAATAAATACTGCAACATGAAGAAGGTAACGAAAAACATGAACACCGAAGAGGAATTATGCATTTGCTGCCAACACCCTGTACATATCGAAGGTGCTCCGATGTGCTATTATTGCTTTTTTAGGTCTGTATGGGGTACTAGCAAATACGTTCTTTTCAAGGCAATACTCGACAATGGTAATACCCCGGTCACCATCAAGGAAGCAATGGAATTAGTGAACAAACTCCGAAAAGAGATAGGTGTCAAGCCTGTTACCTACAGGGCTGTCCACGATATACTCTACAGGTACTCAAAATACTATGAACAAAGAAAAAAAGCTGGAACAGGATACTTGCTACTTGTGGGAAAACGAACTGTACCCGGTGTCAAGAAACCATTAAAAACGTTCAAGCTTAGCGCTAATCTAGTCAAGAGAGTCAAGACGTATGAAAGAAGGTGGGTTGCGGGATTTACCATCAATACAAAAAATAAGACGGGGAAGAAGTATGTGCCTCTTGATTTAGATAATCAAAGGAGAGCAAGAAGCATCATGTTAAGAATGCTCAAGGGTGAGATAGGTTTCTATGACTTCATGTTAGTGAATCAGAAGATTGACCGTCCACAAACAAGATGTTATATGCAGAACGAGTGTATGTAGTTCAGCAATCAGGAGTGTGAGTACATAGTAAAGCGACTAAAGAAGAGACCGCTGACATCTACCTCAATCTTTGACTTTTATGACTCAAGTGGACCGCAAACACCTCCAGTTAAAACGATTAAGTTAATGGATGGCAGGAAGAAGGCATAGGCCCCGCCAAAAGATGAATATGCTGATTTCCGCATATTCATGTTACTTACTCGCCTGGCAACTTACACTTTGTTCTGGACTATTGAGAGGGAGAATATTTTAAAAATATGCTTCAATGCAGCTTCTTGGGATACATCAAGACCACGTGCAAGGTACACTGCACTAAATAGGGTTTTAATACCTGCATTCACGGTTGTGTTGTCGAGTTCGAACGTCATATCTACTAAAAATAGGAATAAGTTGGAAGCAGGTTCAAAAAAGGTATGGGAAAAAGGTTTTATGTCTGGGTATCTACTTCATCTACCAGACTACCTATTTCCTCGAGATAATCTTCTATTACTCCAAGAGAGCATGTGATATATTCATAATCGACTATATCAGGACGGTTATCAGACATTTTAACCTTCTGTGTGTATTCCAGAATGTTGAATGCTTGCATTTGTATACTCGCTAGCCGAGCATCTATTTTATCAGTGTACTCTGATGGATTTGGAATCGACTTGGCAAGGTCTTCAATAGCTCCTGAAAAGTTCATGTCTTTCTGAACAGTGAGCGTTTTATTATTCGTATTTGCGGCATCAGATAACTTGATTGTATTTGATTTCATATTTACACTCCTAAAGTAGTTAATATGAAGTTAGAATTTATATCAACTACTGTTAATTATTCTAAGCAGGTTGTGTATATATACATTTCCTCTTGATTATCCATTAGTTATGATGTAAATGAAGAAGCAGGTGCCATGTTCGATGATAAGACTGATGGTTTGTGTGGCTTAGTGCAAAATGCAGGTTAAGTATTACCAGATTCAAGGGCACTGTAAATATTAAATAATGGAAAAAGGGAACTGTTCTCCAGTTCAAAGAGAATACTGGTCTGGTCTATCTTGTAGAGATGCGGGAAAACTAACGATTTTATTTTATTGGACTGCATGGCAGATCCGAGGTGAAGCTATTGGACCCGGGTTGATAAGAAACCGGATTCAACTTTGGACTCCCCAAAAATTAGATTATGGATATCAAAACTTTGTAATTATCATGTTCTTTTGAGATGTCATTTTATCTTTCCTATAGAAGCAACAGCATCTTTTCTTATAGAACTCCATGTCTTATCAGGATTGATATAATACAAAAATAGCCCATCATCTGCATACACATTTATTGCGGGTATTGGGCCCCCCGAAAATAGAATAATCATTATTCCATTCTTTTGAGATGTTATTCTATAATTGCGCCACAGACCAACTACAAGTGAACTAGCGGATGACAGTAGAATAGCCATTAAGATTAGCAGGCTAGCCAAAATTGGTGCAGCTTCATTATTGTTATATCTTGCTAACACAGCATAAATGGTCCATGCAATGAGGAGCAGAAAAGCGATTATCCAAGCAAAAGTTATACCATACAAAGCATGTGACAGCCAGTATTCTAAATCTGATGCTTTAGTAATCGGCTTGTATAGTGAATGATAAAAACCAATATCAAACCAGGATTTAGATAAATATCCGATGAGAACCAAAACAGTAATCCAGATGGGAAGGTTGTCTTTGATGACTGTCAATCCATAAGGGATCATTTGCACAAAAATACTCAACTCAGGTGTCATTAATAACCATCTCTTAATTCATCTTTCTATGTTCTTTTACAAACGTATTGGACTATTGAAGTAATTGTATTTATTCAGATATAAAATAATGGCCAATCTAAATTTATTTAAGTTAATTTGAGTTTACTTTAGTAACGTTTAGTTAACTCAAATACACTCAAGTTAACTAAATGCATATTCTGAAGGTCATTTGACACATCCTTCTATATGCTTCCTTGTCGTGCCTGAAAGTAACTTTGTCTCTTCTATCACATCAGACTATTCAATTCATTGTTTACTATGGTATGACTAAAAAGGCAACTGAGGGCATAAGCAAAACTGCTAATTTACGTTTATTTCTGCCCTCCAAGTATCCGTGATGAAGAGATCGGACAATGGGTGAGGTCTGTTAGTACCACTGAAATCTTCCTAGAGGCTTCTTAAATGAAGGGGATACACGTCTAACAGGAGGTATTGGATTCAATTTTGTCAATTATAGGTTTGATGTATTCAGTTCTTTCTATGTATTTTTTTGCCTCACCGGTAGGGGTACCACCGGTTGGAGAGGTTCTTGATTTTGTTTCCAATAAATCAAGTACATAGAACCAGTCAACGATGTATTCCAAATCTTTCCGACCCAAACATTCAACATATGGCAAATGTTCGTACCAGTTCTTATCAAAAATTAGAAAATTTAGATCCAAATGAGACAATTTGTTTTCGTCTACATTAGCAATTGAAGAAATCTTGTCATAACTAATTTTCAATTGAAGAAGTAGTAGATTTCTATGTGCCTCAGCTTCACGTTTTACTAAGAGACCTTGATTATTCAAAGACAGTTTTACCCCAGCGTATGTAAAAATACCGCCTACAAAACCCCCAAAAATTGCGGCGTAGTAGGACAAGGTGACACCGGTGTAGTTATTGAACCTATCAAGACTGGAATTTGAAACATATTGGTATGAAAGTCCATTATTGAAGATTAGTGGAAGTGCCAGTAGAAAAATAGCTACGGCTGCCCCCATCACAATATAAGATTTATGATTCATATGCACCATAAAATTAAGTATGCCCTAACATGTTATAAAAAACCATATACTGATAGCTTGATTGGTTGATGTCAGGTAAAAGATATTATTTTTGGACCCGTGAATGCTCCAATTTGCTCCGATATTTCTTGGTTGCAGGGGTAACCCCCCAGAATGTCATAGAGCTTCTAGGCAATCAAATGGGTAGATATTTTAACGGGCTGTGTACAATAACGGGTTGGTACAAACCGAGGAGAGAAACAAGGTGGATACAATGAGATTAGTTAAATTTCGGTCGTTAGCGAATGAAGAAGACCTTTGTCGCGTCATAAGAACAATCAAAACTGGTGAGTTCTGGTGTGCAAAGTTATGGAACATGAACGACCCCATGGAAGGTGTTTTTTCATCATTTAATAGAACTCAAGTAGATGGTATTTTCAGTGAAAAAAATGCATTTGTTATTTGTTCTTTTAGTGATAGCAGTTCTTTACAATGGCCGCTTTTATGGGGATACTATGCAAATGGTTTCAAGGGAATCGCTATAGAAATTGAAATTGATGCACATCAAATACTAAAACATAAAAAAAATGGAAGACTGCCCCCAGTTGAAGAAGGTGAGGGAGCAATATGCGATGTAAAGTATTTGAACTGGATAAAATTCAACGAAGATAGCAGGGATTCTGATGTGGAGAACATAATAACCCGAAAATTAAACAGCTGGAAAAAAGAAAAAGAATACAGATTCCTGAAACGAGCGAATGAAGGCTGGCACAAGATATCTGAAGTACGGCGGGTTTATATTGGTGACCCATATATCAATGTCGTTAACAGAGAACAAATAATTCCACAATCCAAAACAATTAAGCAGTATCTAAATTATAGAGAAATTGTAGAGAATGTCTGCGAAAGATTCGGAATTGAAGTACTATACTCTAAGATTGGGGGAGACAATAAAGTGTTACTCTATCCCCCCAGCCAGTCAGACGGACGGAATTGAAGGAATGCATCGTAAGCAAAGAGTCAATACCCCTGAAACGTCAAAACTCCTTCTGGGAAGGGTCCAAACGCTCACATAAGAGACTATTATGGTGTGGCACAGGGAAAACCATATTTTCCTCATTGTTAAAGGGTTAGACTTCTCCATGGCGATAAAATGATTGAATTTCCCAGCAATGAGCACTTTTTGTCTATCTTCCTTGCTCATGCTGTCTCATCTCATATGTGCCACGTATTCCCTTACTGTGAGACACTGGTACTTCAATATTTTCTGATACACTGAACCAATTGTAAACCTGTATTACTTAGTAAGCGTGCACTTAAGCTCAGGATCATCACAATCTTTGTGCAGGTTCTTAGACATAGGATGGAAAGGGCACTTGTTTACGCTACACGTCGAAAAGCGAGTACAATCTCTATGTAGTTCAATCTCGGAAGATGTCATATCTTTCGCTCTTCTTGTGTACATGTGCCTTTTTCTCTTTCCTAATACATCCATTAGCACATGTCTCAGCCTATCTTTCCCGCATGAAAGTACCTACAAAATGATATGCTCTACCACCTTTCTCGAGCCTCAACCCATACTTCTTGGTTCCTGTTCGTTTTTAATAGCACTCATGAACATGCCGATGAATACCAATAACATCCAGAGTAATGTAGTGTTACATCACATTTGCGAGTATGCTACCCACATAAAGCCATATAAACCGTAAGAGTTTCAATCATCGGTACTAAAGGACTTGCAATTCACCCTGTGTCAGTAAACACAATTCTCATGACTGACAGGCAATCTGTTCAACTTATCCCTGTAGAACTGCCATTTAGGCATGAACTGGTCCATTAGTGCTATGAACCTGGCGTTGTGTGTTGGTTCTAATAAATGTGCCATTTCATGCACAACGATGTATTCAAGGCAATCCTTCGGTTTCTTTGCAAGGTCAGTGTTAAGCCGGATGCTAAATGCACGATGGTTACAGCTTACCATGGTACTGAAAGTTTATCAATGACATCACGGCGAGAAAGTACTCTTGCACACTGTTCCCATTGATCTTTGTTGGGATCAATTGTCTCCTTATATCGTATCTCAAAAACATCACGTGCCTTATTTCTAAGATGAATGTACTTGTCCATCATCTCTTCCAGTTGCTCAACATTCTCAATCCAATCATCATCTATAGTATCTGGAAGACCTCCGAATATGTCGTATCGGTCCTTCATGCGCTTTGAAAGTACTTGATATATTTTTTCATCCTGAGTTTCGTGATAGACAAGATTCAACATATCTACAGTTTTTCTAGATTGTCCAAAGCGCTTTATGCGTCCCAACCGCTGCTCAAGTCGAGAAGGATTCCAAGGTAAGTCGATGTTGATTAGAGTACCAAGAGTTTGTAGATTAAGACCTTCACAAGCTGCATCTGTTGCTACTATCAAACGAATTTCCCGTTTCTTTACGGCGTTCTTTATGTCCTCTCGCTCTATAGAAGCAAAGTTTTCTCCGCGGAAGAGTCCACTCTTGCCTGCACCCGCATAGACTCCCACGGTTTCTCCAGGAAGAATCTTAGCTAATTCCGATGCTACGAAGTAAGCAGTATCATAATACTGAGTAAAAACAATGCATCCATGCTCTAGCCAAGTTTTTCCGTCCGTGAGGTGGTCAGTGAGGAAGTACAACACTGCAGAGAGTTTGGGATCACGCGCCTCAGGGCGTGAGAGTTCTTCGACGATGGTCTTCAGGTATGATGTCTCTTCAAGTGTGAGTGAACTTAGTGTGTCTGTTATAAGGGTTGATTGTTCCTCATCTTCAATAATATCCCGTTGCAACATCTTCTCTGCTGTAGACCTGCCAGAAGCAAAGCTTGAGCAGATTCTTTGTAAAAGCAGAGTTCTCATAAATCCAGAAGCTTTACTGCGTTTTTTCAAAGCCTCTGTGAATGACTCTGCAGCTTCATAGGCTAGATTGAAGGGATGGTTTGTAAGCAGACCTAGGCCATTGAATTCTACTCCCGCATATGTAGTAGGCGTCGCATATGGATCAGGATATATATTTACACCGACTCTATCTAACAAACCAGCATCTTCCAATGTTTGTCTTCGGCGAAGAATAGTGTGTCTGACAATAGGATTGTGTTCTCGTAGGAATCCAGGCTCAAGTGCTCGCTCGATAAGCTGCTGTTCCAAGAAATCCAGTGAACCAAATCCACGATTAGTGAAGAAAGTTTGATCAGCTATGCCTAGTTGGTTCCGCAATATGAAAAACAAACCATCGTTATCATCGTCAGATGGTGGAAGCGGATTTTGAAGCCACTCCCAAGCCTCTTTTCCATCCGCAGGAGTATGCTCTCCCTTTACAAGGGGCAATGCCTTTTCCCAGTTAACCCAATGGCTAAACATTTCACGACCAAGCACAAAATCCGCACCTGCATTAAGAATTGCAAACATGTCCCAAAGTTCAGAGACTTCGGTTTGTATGGGTGTTGCAGTACCAAGTAACAAGTTTTTTGTGCGTGATCCCATCTTCAACATGAAATCGAGCAAATTATTAGGCTCTTTCCTGCTATTATCAAATCCACCACGACGGCGCGCTTTATGTGCTTCATCAAGGACAACAGTTCCATATTTGCGTTCAAGTAAGTACTTGCGTTCCTCGGAATCGTGAAATACAAGGCCGGTAGATACGATAGCAATGCGGAATGGACAGCGAATTATATCCTCAGGTCCGCGGGTTTTGATAACATGACCTTTTGGATCGATCCACACTTTCTTCGTCGATATCCAGACAGCACTCGGAATCCCCAGTTTGTCAGCTAACTCCACTTGCCATTGTATAGTGAGTGTGGAAGGACAGAGAATCAAAACCGGCCCATCGTCTAATAAAGCGGAAATCATGGCGCTTGCAGCAAGAGATAACGTCTTACCAACGCCTACTTCATCAGCTAACAACATACGTGCTTTTCCATATGTTTCCCGGTGCTTCAAGAACAAAGTCACAAATGAACGCTGCCATGATTGTAATTGTTCCCCACCACGGTAGATTGGACTTTCTGCTAAAGCTGCTGCTGGAAGATCCTTAGGAGCAGTATCTTCAAAGCGAATTTCTACTCTATTGGCTACTCGCTTAATTTCATCAACAATAGCATCAGGCAATGGAAATGAGTCTTGCCAAAGAGCTTCGAATTCCTCTTCAACCCAAGCAACACCTTCTGCTGATGTATCTTCCCAAAGGATTTCGTAGTTCTGAGAGAAAGCACTTTTTGTTTCGTTAATAGATCCCAGAAAACTGGTTTTTGAGCCGTCTGCTGCCTCAATGACTCCTGCCTTCCCGTGTATGAAAACGTAATCCTTGGGAATCACACGAATCTCAACTCTGCCTGTAGTCAACAAATCGTGCAAACGGCGATAACGATCACGATGTAAAAGTGCTTCTACTTCGGGATTCGCTTCGTTCCAGCGGTCTTTCAATGCGGTTTCTCTTACGTGCTTTGACACCGCTATATCGGCAGCATCTAATTCGCTGTTGCATACGATTTGCACTTTGGGAATAGCTTCGATTTCCTCTCCAACCAGTTCGAAGATAGAGCTACGGAAGTAACCAGCAATACGTTTGTAGGACTTTGCATTTTTCAGCTTTTCACTTAGGAAAGCATGGTCAAGGCGTTGTCGACGGGAAGAGAAGCGATTTATCTCAGTCATGCTGCTCCATCCTTATCCCAATCTTTGGTTTTTCACCAGTTCGCGTAGCACCCGAGCTGCGCTCGCTTCATCTGGGCGATGAACTTCTAGTCTCTTAGCTACGTAGTCGGCTAGCTCTACTGCTAGATCACGCTGGGTCATATCGCCATAGTAGTTGGGGATGTTGAGAACTAAGTGGGCTAACACTTCATTGCTATCAATATTATTCACTAGTTCCATTACCGCATAGAGTACTGCACGCAGTACAGACTGGTAGAATTCCGAACCCTCTCCCATCTCGGAACGGCCAAATTCAACAGCGCTCTTAAGCCTCGCATCGTTTGCTTTCTGGCTCGCCATTAATGCCTTGAAGTTACGTACCTTGAAGGCCTTTGCAAAGTTCTGGTAATTATCCAGCTTCTTAGCCCCACGGCTTTCCATATCGAGCATTTTAAGGTAAAAACGCTCCGCACCACTTAGCTTGTTCCAATAGCCCTTTTCGATGCCTTGCGGCACAAGACACTGATTAGCAGTATCCACTGCAAAAGCAATGAGATCATCAACAAATGTAGTCTCACCCTTTACACGAGGACGAATTGCCTCTGAACTCATTTCACGTCCATCGATTATAGAATAATGGGTGAGTACACGCAATGCTGCAGCATAGCCTGCCATTTGAATGTCTGCATCTTCGAAGACATTTTCATCACGATACAAGTACTTAGACTTTTGATTAAGACCTGTCAGAACTTGTACTTGTGCTTCAACCTCTTCCTGTATCTCCCAAGCAAGATCGTCTCGGGTAGTTTTATGATTACCTTGGCGTTTACGGCAAACCAGAAGCACGGTACCCTTTACATAACTACCTTCACGTAAGGAGCTGTCAGTTTCTGTGACCACGTACCATGCAGCAGTGACCTGCAGGCCAGATGCCCACACAATGTTTGCCATATCAGCCCAAATAGAGCCATCCTGATGAGTGAACATGATAACCTGAATGCCATTTTCAGGCATGCATTCTGTCATGCGCTTATAAGCAGCTACCATACCGCGACGGAAGTCCTCATCTTCACCTTTGATGGCAAGCGAGCGACGGCTGTCCCATACCCAATCAGCAAATTCCCGTGGAGGGTTTTTTCGAAGCCAAGCGATGAAAAACTCGAGAATTTCCTCATACTTAACTGCATCACCGTAAGGTGGGTCTGTAATGAAAATATCATTAATAATACTAATGTCACATGCATTCACAGAGCTCACTTCAGCATCACCCATTACAGGGAAATGTTTTATCTTCTTGTTTAACACATCAAAAAGATCAATTGTAGAACGAGATCCATAATTGTAAAGGGTATTTAGGGCTTGGTTATAGAAAACATTAGAGGTGCTATTGCTTGCACCCCCTATTTGCTTATTTGAGCCATCTTTAGAAATTCTTGCTCCAGAAGTAGTCCATCTGCTTAGCTTACTAGAATAATCTAAAATACCAGCGAAGAGTACAAAAAGCTCCTCACTGCTCAGGTTCTGCTGCATGATACCCAAAGACATGAGATGTCTTGGATTGAACAGGTGATGCCAGTGGGTCCAGCCACGTTCACGGATTGGTTGGTCGGTATTGTAGCCAGATTCGATGCGCATGTCTGGAATCCAACCATTTTCTTGCCATTCAATTAAATGCTGAGCGATGAAATCTTCAACAATATATTCTCTCTTTAAATCTTCAGAAGTTACCGTCCGGAATTCATAATCTTCGCCTCTCCCTTTTTTCTTTGGGCGCATCCATTGCACGCAGTAAAGTCGTTCTTGGAAAATGTCATCGGGCAGGGGTTTGAAATCAGACTTATTCCAGAAACGTAGATTATTTCCAGTTGTGCCATCATCCTTACGGTAATCACCGCGGAGAGTAGAAATTTTTGTGCGATATTCAACATTATTGACAGTATGAATCAAATATGAATCTTGTCCGAGCCCTGCGCTATGCACAGTACCTTGAACAGCCGTAACTAACTTTTGTTCTGACACACCAGAGTGGATGACAATGTCATAACGTTTATGTACGTAATCTGGCACCAATTCAGCAATGACACGATATCCTTTGCTTACTATTAAGCTCGGCAGAAGCGGCACCATCCAGCCAGTTTGAGGGCAGCGAGTCTCTATACAATAAAGAAATGCTTTTGCCTTCCATCCATTTCCATCCGTCTCGATACCTAAACGGTCAATCACTTCTTGTGTCTTCTTTATGAGTTCCTGGCGATCCTTCACCAGCTTCTCCTGCCTTTCCTTTGAACCTCCAACTATATTGAAAGCTCCCCATGTAAGCATGCAGGCCACCGGGTTCAAGTCAGAGGCATATACATCACAACCTAGACGTGCTGCTTCAAATGGAATCTGTCCTGAACCGCAGAAAGTGTCTGCAACTTTGGGACGATGACCAAAACGCATAATGCCGAGCTGTTCTACCAATTCTGGAAAAGAGAACGCACTGGTCTCTAGATGGGCATTGACCTGAGGCCAGATATGCTCATGAATGGTATCATATAATACCTCTGGACGTTTTGCATCACTTACAAGCTCGCGATAGGGCTTGGAAAGCATTTGTTTTCCAGGTTTGAGTTGGAGACGCTTCTCAAAAGACTTTTCATCCATTCCCATGAGCAACTCAAATATCTCGAGATCTTTCACAGGATTATCAGTTGCAGGCAAAAGACAGCCAAGAATACAGGCCTTAGCTAAAATCAGTGGTTTACGCCCCTTCCAATAGCTACCAAGTGCTGTGAGAGTTTTTCCACTGCCAGCCATCTGCTCCTTGTAAGACTCAGCTGACAGTTTCTGCACAGGTAATAATCGCTCAATGAGTGCTGGTGCATCTTTAAGAGAGAATGGGATTATTGTAGCAGTCATTTTGATTCCTCAAAAAATGAAAGGGTAAAAAGCTCTTCTTGTCGAGGTCTTGGACGGCGTTTACGTTCAAGTGTTTTTTTCTCGCCGTCTGATAGAGCATAGAACAGGGCTCGCCGCCAGCCAAGTTGCGTATCTTCAGGTAACCCAGCTTCGGCTACAGTCATGGAGTAAAGCCACCATCGCTCTTCCGGACGTAGTGCTCCCCACTTACTGCAGATGATTGGAAGCTGCTCAGGAGTAGCAGTTTCAGCAGCCCAGGCAAGAACACACAGTTCCTTGCCAAGTAATCGATCAACCATGTTAGTGCCGGTATGCCAACGACCAGTGAGGATTTTGGCAGCCTTTAGCCGGTCATTGAACTCCCGCCGGGCACTGTCTGCGATCGCTGACCATACATGGCGCTTGAGAATAACCCTTTCCTCATCACGCGGAATGCCACCTTCTTGCCCTCTGTAACCATAGTCTTCCACAATAATTACGGACTCGTTCTTAGCCGCGGGGATTTCAACTCGGAAGATATGAGCACCGAAGATGTCTGGTGCACCAAAATCAACGGTCTTCGTTTTTTCACTCATTGCTCAATGTCCCCAGCCTGCAATTCGATGCCGAGCTTTTTTGTGAAATCTTTTAGATCGTGACCGGAGGCAAAATGACCTTTTCGGAAAGACATGGTTACATTTGTTGTAGGTGTAAACTTCTCCAGAACCTTGGAGAGCAGTGCTTCAATAAAAGGTGCATCAACCTTGATATCACCAATGTTAACAGCGATCACCTGATTACCTTGACCTACAGTGAGTGAAACACCTTCAAATGCAACAGATTTTTCTGCAGCTTGCTTCAAACCCTCAAACGTTTTGCTGCGAGAATCAAGCTTACGACCTGTACGTGATACCAGACGGCTAGGTTTCACTTCGTCTATTTCTACTCCCTTCTTACCCTTAGCAGGGAAGCGGAACTCAGTTTTGGTTTCAATTCCATCGGCTGAAGCAAAAGCACGTAGAAGAACTTCATTGTCACTGATAGCAATGAGACCAGTATAAGGAATACCATTGCGTGGTTCGCTTGCATCAAGTGTGTATTTGATCGCTCCTTTTGGTGCAACTAAGAGCTCGACAAAACGCTTTCCATCCTGCTCAATTAGATTATTACGTATCACAAGCTTGTTGTTCCATGAAAAGGGAATACCAGTTTCATATTGGCCGGAAGGATCAATTACAAGGAAATTCACTCTTAAAGCTGATGTTATTAAGTTTTGATCCTTAAGCTGTGGGCTTGAGTCAGTAACAGAGGCATCCTCTGCATAGTAAATTCGAGGTGATGGACCAGCATTTTGTGGATTTACTCGCAGACGAACCCGCCCATCATCATCAGGCTCGGATTCAGCAATGACCTGAACTGAGGTCTGCTTTTTCTTTGGTTTTTTCGTGACGTATCCGTTACCGAGTTCCTCCCACAATCCACGGTTACAGGCAATGGTTTTTAGTATGTCAAGACCCTTTGGAGATAGCCAGACCATACCAGCTTGCTCAGAGTATCTGTCAACTGCATCAGACCAGCGAGTTTCTTCCTGGTTTTCAGGCCAGAGTAAATCTTGTGCCTTATCAAGAATGGCATCAAATTCTTTTTCCACATCGAGATATAGTTTGAGTGGATTAGATGTAAGTGTTTTTTCTATCTGTTCTTCACCATTGAAAGGCTTGGCTGAGTCCCTAGTCATATCCAATGGCTTGGAAGCAAGCTGAGGAGGCTTGCCTGCACGTTGAATGGGGAAGAGAACCTTATCGAAAAGATTAAGAATAGTGGAGTTGAAGTCTTGCTCGTAGTTCTGTTGCTTGTGTTCTAGGTCTTCACGTTGCGGATGTCCTTTGGGTATGCGGCCATCGGCCTTCTGAGCTGCAAAAAATTGGCGTGCAGCTTTATCCACACTACCCATCGCCGTCTTGTCGCCAGTTAGGACA
>MVQW01000004.1 GCA_002067265.1 Methanomethylovorans sp. PtaU1.Bin073
GTATGCTTAATCATGATGATTGCATCTAATTCAACCATCATACACGTATCTCATGCTTTTACATAGGGTTACTGCCATAGTAGTACATCTATGATGGCCCTGCAATTACAAGAACAATATCTTGTAGAAAACAATAACTTTCTCCTATTTCTCAAGGACAAATACTGAGTCAGACAGAACTAAAGCAAGAAAAAAGGAAGTAATTTGTAACTATATTGTTAACCGTTTGTTTGAAACTTATAGCATTGACCTAACTATCCATAGAACGCGATTTTAGCATTCATAAGTTACAAACCATGAGTATTTAAGTAGAACTGTCAAAAATATTAAATTGAATTGCATTAAATATGGAAACCTAGCAACTTCATACCTTGCACAATAAAAAAAGGTCACAAAACTGCATACTTTATTTAATGAGCCTGTTTCAAAACTCCCACTATTCTTCTTTTTGACTCCAACAGGCAAACAATGAAATTTCTATGCACTATAATTTCATTCAACATAACTTTGGTTCAATGGACGCAAAACGAATTTTGAAACCATTTCAGTGTATGATACTAGCAAGAATCACTGAATCAGAATAGCAGTTTTCGAACCGGTTCAAGTATAGAGTTAAGATATTCGGCTGCTGTCCCTTTGAGATCTTGAGGATGAAGCATCCCCCTTGAGAATAAATGCTCAAGTTCTGAATAGTCCTTGCAACTGATATTCCCACCATATTTCTCCAGTCTTTTAAAGAGAACTTCATCATATCTGGGGAATATATGATACTTAAATAATTGCATAACCGGATTGTCATCTAGTTCACCCACCGGGCAGAATGCTCTTTTCATTTTGCTCTTTATTTCGTCTTCGGAGTCATCCACTGAAATGTAGTTTTCATTTGAAGAAGACATCTTCTTGCCATCCAAGCCAAGAATGATTGGTATATGGATACAAAGAGGAGCTTTATAGCCGATGGAAGGCAGACCCTCACGTGCAAGCATATGTATTTTCCTTTGGTCGATGCCACCAACTGCCACATCTACGCCAAGCATAGCAATATCAACAGCCTGCATCATCGGATAGACCATCTGAGACACTCTTGGGTCATCCATATTTCTACCAACTTCGTCCATACTCCTTCGTGCCCTGTTCAGGGAAAAAAGACGTGTAAGCTTTAGCACATTGAGCATATATTCCGGATCCATCTGGAAAGTTGAACCATAAACAAATTTCGTTGTCTCGGGGTCTAGACCAAGTGCAATAAAGCATTTTTTGTTAAATTCAGCTATTTCCTTTATTTCTTCTAAAGTGCCTTTTTGGTTCATATATGCATGCAGATCAGCCAGCAACACTATAATCTCAAAGCCTGCTTTTTGCAGATCTAACAACTTGTTCACAGTCAGTACATGTCCCATGTGTATCTTACCGCTGGGCTCGTAACCTACATATGCAGTAGGACGTGTCTTTTTAGCAAGCAGCGCGTTTAATTCATCTTCTGTAACAACTTCTTGAACATTTCTTGATACAAGTCCGTTTCTCTGCATAGGATCACCAGATTTACAAATCAATACTTGGAGTTTTTTATATCTTCAAGGCGTATTACCCGTTAATAAAATTATTCAACTGTTAGTATATAGGAAAGATCATGCTGCTTTGTAAGACTTTTACTGATTTTTCTAGATTTTAATGATACTGCAAATCATTCCCACAAATGCAGTTGTCTTATGCTTTTGCACAAGGTTCGTGCTCAAGAAGAAATATTTATATATGGCATCAATCTGCACTAGTACTTAAGATAGTATTTAAAAAAGCTGAATGTTGAATATTATCATCATCTCAAATATAAGTTAAGCGATAGATATGCAAGCTTCACAGATTAATTTTGTCTGGCTCTCGGAAAAGAGGATGAATCTACTGTCTTATTTACGAGAAGGACCAAAAGACATCGAACAAGTAAAATCATTTTTTGGAGTTACCTCCAGATTGATTGTTCCTGAGATCAAAAAGCTGGTTAAAACTGGTATTATACTTGAATCAGATGGAATGTACACTTTATCAAACATTGGGAAGTTGAATCTTGAGAACCTAGAAGATTTTATTGATACCGCTGAACTGATAGAGAAGGATATTGATTTCTGGGAAAATAGTGATCTTACAGCCATTCCTTCTGATTTATATCAAAGAATTGGCGAACTTAAGGACAGTACAATTTACGTATATGACCTCGACGATATTTTTGATTCTCCAAAACAGTTCAAAGAAACCATTGCGACTGCAAAAGATATAATTGCATTTATGCCTTTTTTACCTCCTACATTCCCAACATCATACTTAGAACCAATAAGTAGAGGAGCACATGTATCAATAATTCTAACTAAATCCATCATGGAAAAGATGAAAAGGGAATTCCCTAAAGAATACGATCAACACCGAAAATCACCAAATTGTAAGATGTTTACTTGTGCTGAAGATGTTTTAAGGCCAATGGTTGTGGCACATGATAATTTTTTACTTTTAGGGTTCTTTAAACATAATGGAATTTACGGAAATAAAGAATTAATGAGTTATGATAAGAAAGCCATTGAGTGGGGAAGAGCATTGTGCCGTCATTACATGAGCATCTCGGAACCAGTTGAGTAAAGATGAAATTGTAGAGGCAGAATGAGATCATCAATCATTGATACTATAATGCTCTCTGAAAAAAGAAGAGAGATTATGCTTTTGCTATCCAGTGGCTCAAAGAACCGAAGAGAAATAGTTACATCTCTCGGTGTAAGCTGGAACTTATTGAAGCAGCCGGTGAAGGAGCTGAAAGATGCGGGAATGATTATTCAAGAAGATGATGATTTTAGATTATCAAATAACGGGCAATTGATGATAAAAGTTTTCATGCCTCTCTTGAATCTGGTAAATACTGTTTCTTCTGACAGCAACTATTGGGTTAATAGGGATCTACAGGCAATACCCCGTTATATATCAAAGAGAATGGGGGAGCTTTCTAATTCCAGTCTGAACACGCTTTCAATGGACTATATGTTCGAACCTCTCAAGCAATTTGTGGAGACTACG
>MVQW01000005.1 GCA_002067265.1 Methanomethylovorans sp. PtaU1.Bin073
CCGAAGGCGGGATATTCCCGTACTGTAACTTTTTCCGAACCACCAGGGATTCTGCTTTTCCAGCACATCTTTTATCAGTTGTTCCATAGCAACTAGTTTGATTTTTATATTAGTTAAAAGTATCGATTATAATCTATGATTTAATTAGATTTTGCCGATCATAATATATGATTTTGAGTATAATCACTGGGTATCTTCGTTAATTTGTCCACTGTGTTCTTCAGCATAGGTAAACTACCGCTGAGCTAAAGCCTCAGCAGCTTTCAGATAACAGTCAAGCTGTTTCTAACAACGCTCTTCAGATCAGGTATATCTCTTTTAGCGGTGTTCCAGACTTCATCAAGGTCAACACCAAAATAGACATGGATCAGTTTATCCCTCATTCCGGCGATCTCTTTCCAGGGAATCTGAGGATAACTTTCAGTTACATTCGATGAAAGGTTTTTAGTAGCCTCGCCAATGATCTCAAGCTGCCTGACAACGGCATCCTGTATCATCCTTGTTTCCAGGAACTCTTTACGACCTATACCATTGGTATATTCTTCTATCTGGTTGATCGCGTCCAGTATGTGATCCAGGAGAATAGCATCATGCTTCACAGTAGATCCTCTTTAGATCTTTTTTGATTACAGGGGCAAGGTATGGGCTCAATGACCTTTCGGTGATAAGATCGACCTTTTTCCCTAGTAAAGATTCAAATTCCTTCTCTATCCTTATGTGGTCAATGAGGCTCTTTCCTGTTGAAAATGTTACCAGAAGGTCCAGATCACTTTTATCTGTTTGTTCGCCTCTTGAAAAGGAACCAAAAACTCCCAGATATGAGATATCGTTCCGTCTGCAAAGTTCCAGAACATCTTCTCCTACATTTGGGTCAAGACCCAGGGAATGTACAAGGTCGAAAGGATCGTTGATCTCAATGATCTCCTTTTTAGGCGGCATATACATCTTTCAATTGATCTCTCTTTTATATAGGCTTATCGAGAACTTCACATGATATGGTAAAACTTTGTATTATAGATCTCAGCTATCTCCTTTTCCGCTTCAGGCACCAGCAGTTTGGTGACCATGGAGATATCGCAGGAATCAAGCTCCAGGAAACTCTTTGCGTTTTCCACAGCGGTCGATTTCGCAGAAAAAGAGCTCATGATATCCGATAGGTTCTCTCTTGTTATTGTTTCGGTCTGATCTGAATAGGTCTTTGTTTCCAGGAAGACAACACATGGTTTCTGTACGATGTGCACTGCGGTTATTTCCGGTCGCAGCCACCTGGAATGCCGTTGTCGCAGTTCATGCACGATATTGGATGACTTAGGATAATCTTTCACAAAAGCAACGGTCTCATTGACCACATCCATGATGTTGTGGATCGTTTGCATACGCAGATGCACACTGCCCTCATATTCCAGGGCCTTTTCTATGGATACCGCCCTGAAAACAGCATTATCCATATCCTCGGATGCGCTTTCTACGTGGGTGAAGAACAATCTCCACAACGCAAGCAAGGAAAGCTCCGAGTTGTACGGGACGATCTCCATTACAGAAAGAGCGAACTTCAGGTACGCCTCCAGATCTTTAAGCGTTTTTGTAACCTCAAAGATATCCGAGGAAATACCCTGGTGCATCATGCTACTCATTCTGTAATTCATCTCTCTGCCGTACTTCTGCTCCATGCGAAGAAGGAGATTTTCAGTATCTGCTCCGTAGAATGCATTAAATACCTGCATTGCAGCTTTCCTGTACTCTGCTGCCCACTCCCTGGCAGGAGTATCAAAATACCCCGGATAATGAGGGTTAGGTACAAAAAACCAGCCGGCATGGACATGCATCTTTTTGAGGTCATCAATGGTAAACTCGCATTGCAGCTCATTCTTCTGCAGATATTCAGCGAAGAATTCGAGCTTTTGCTCATGACTGCTCAGGTATGTCTCATAGTTTTCATCGTATTGGATATATTTCTCATCAGGCGAGTACTCTTGCTGCAGGTAAGTGGTTATTGAGAACTCGATGGAATTGTCGAATGCTATGCAGGCCATTGCCCTGTCAAAAGCAGTGTCCTTTTTGAAATGCCATTCAGCCTGCGCTAGTATTTCCAGAGAATCATATGGATATCTGTTCATTTTTAAACCCTCCAACCCTGAAAGAATACGAATGTGTGTTTTTCATCGTTTTTTTTGGTAGATAGTTGTGTTTTGGAGTTAATAGGCAATATAACATAGTATATAGTAAGTATATAATTTTATCTATTTGTATTTACAAGTTTATATTTCTATTAAAGACATGCTTGTAATGATTGCTTCAGAGCGTTTTTTGAGATATTTATGGGATCTTTAAAAACCCTGTTATTTGAAAAATTTCTAATTTTGATCTAAGACCATACACTCATTTTTTACTGAAAATCATTTGAAACGCAAAGACGCAAGGTCGCGAGGACGCAAAGCTCCTTATTTCTTTCTTTGCGCCTTAGCGTCTTGGCGTCCTTGCGTTGATAAAAATTGTGTAGATCGATCAAAAAAGAGGTTTATCAAAATCCTCTTTTGTAATGATCAAGAGAATAGAAAAAATTGGATTAGGTGAAAATCGAGCCTGTAAAAATGATATATTCATTCTTCGAACCATTCAGCCATAAGATCCTTAGTATTATCTAACCCACCATCTAAAAAAATAGCACCTGCAATAGCCTCTAATGTTTCAGCGAGTACATGATCATTTTCAATATGATTTTGGATCTTCTGGCCATTACCGATATTCATGAACGGCCTAATATCCAATTTCCTAGCAACTCTTGCTATTCCTTCCTTTTTTTCGAGCTCGATTCGCTGTGTAGTGATATTTTCCCTTGTAACGTTTCCTTTCTGCATCATAGTTTCTGTTAATACAAGTTTCAGGACAGCATCGCCTATTGTCTGGAATTCACTTTGGTCTTTGCAGTCGTGTTCATTTGAATATGCCGTGGTTGTGAGAGCTTGTTCGAGCAGGTCTTTATTCTTAAAACTGTACCCAATAACACTTTCAATCGATCCATTGTTTTTCATAATACACCTCTGTAAAACTGTTTTTTATGTTCTTGCAAAAAGTAGTAGATCCCCTTATTTTTACAACCCCTCACATATCCCCTTATAATCGCAGAAATAGCAGTTCGGCTGGCCTTTCAGCTCAAAGTCCTCGTCCAGTATCCCTGCAACAGCCTCTTTTACCTTTTCAAGGACCGCATCGACATTCGTAGCTTCGATATCTATAAGGTTCAGCTTAGCTACATTGGGATGCACATACATATGACCTGCCTTAACAGGCAGTTTTCCGTACTTTTCCTTCACTGCCAGGCAATAAAGGGCGATCTGCACGTCTTCCTTAAGCTCGTTCTTTGTGTACGATGTCTTATTCGTCTTGTAGTCGATAACGATGTACTCACCAGTCGGTGTTCTGTCCAGCCTGTCTATGAAACCCGTGAATGGTGATCCGTTTATGGAAATATCAAAACGTTCCTCTATTGCGATAGTTTCATTGGGATTTGTCTGCTCGAACCGAAACCAGAACTCCAGCATCTTTTCCATCTTGCTGCGTTCCTGTTTTTCCTGGGTGGCCGATGGGAAGACCGAGCCATCCCAGGTATCAGCAAGCATTTTCATGGCATCAGAGATCAGTGATGTCTTGCCCTGCATCTTCTGCCTTGCCATTTCCTCATAAATAGCATGTATCCCGGTACCCACCTGCAAATGCGTTTTCTGCGGAGTAGGGATATGTAAAATATTGTTGTACTTGAACTTCAGCGGACAATCAATGTATTCCTTTATTTTGGATGCCGAGAACCTCATGGCGGGATCGACCAGAGCAGGCAGCCTGTCATCTATAAGGTCCTGCAGTTCAGTGGGATCCTTCAGAGTGACCTGCAGGAACCTCTGCATATCGAAGTTTGCAGGATCTCCGCTTTGTTCCAGCTCTCTTAACTGCGCCAGTACAAGCAGGGATTCCAGGGCCTGCTTCAGCTGCCCTTGTCTGGAGTACATACTGACCATGGCCTCATATTCGTTCATCTTAAGTTTCAGAGGCGAATTGGCCGTAAGTCCGAATTGCTGTAGAGCTGCTTTAGTTTCTATCATTTCCACAAGAGGGTTCTGTGTATGAGCGATATCGTTCAGGAACTGGCTTGGCTTGGAAGCATTCGAGTTCTCCAGATACTTTTCAGGGAAGACCAGAT
>MVQW01000006.1 GCA_002067265.1 Methanomethylovorans sp. PtaU1.Bin073
ACAGATATTTATCTATGGAGGAATAAGGACATACTAGAGGTACAGGAGAATTTACAGCAAAATAGGGACACTACCGCGGTTTCGGTTTTTCTCATTTCTACTCAGGCAGACTCTTCTTGTTTTCCCTGCAGTTATCTGCAGCAATCGCATCCACCTTCTAAATGAAGCAGATTGTTTTTAACACGTTCTTTAGACCAGCAATCCACACAAAGCTTTATTGTTCCTAACTCTTTGTGATTAGTTCTGAGCAAAGAATTTTCTTCTTTTTCACATATTGCGCACTTAAAACTCATTTAAAAACCTTTGAACAAACTCATATTTTATTGTACGTGTGAATTAAAACATTCTTCATCATCCGTTTTCTATGGTGTTTTGTCCGAAGCAAGACATTTTCCACATTTATCTTCTACTCCGGTAATTTTCATGTCTCTATCTTCATTTGTAATCTTTTTGATACTATATGATAGAAGTATCGTCACAACAGCAGCTAAATCTATCTTACTCAAATTAGAATGTGATTAATTACCTTTGAGATTTTCAAGAATCGAATTCACATTTTGGTTTAATCGATAGTATTTCCATATAGAGTGATTATATGAATCTACAATTCCACTTTGCTTCATCACTGCAAGATGATGAGATATTAGATTTTGCTTTTCCTCTAACTTGTAAACAAGCTCACAAACGCAATAATCTCTTTTGGAGAGAAGATAGGCAATCCTGAGCCGAGTAGGATTTGCAAGTACTCTTAAGTTTTTGCATATTCTCTCAATTTCTTCAGAGGATATTTCCTTTTCAGCCTGTAGTTTCTGCTCCCACGTGAGTTTTATCTCAGGGTCTTTGGGACAACATTGCATGATGATGAAAGCTACTGTTTCCCATAAATATTTATTGAGATTTTTGCTAAAAGGTTAAAGGTATCACCTGTTGTAACCAAATACAAGTTAAAATGACTCAAAATTAGTACTCAGTAAGACTTTCCTATCATATCAATACTTTTTGAATTTGAGATCATGCATATTTAAACAATAGAGGCTTTGAATTGTTTGAGGTTTGTATTATGTCATTCTTAAACAAACAACTGCCTGAAACAGCTGAAGCATTTGCAAAAATGCGGGATTCTATATTTGTAGAAACTACGCTTGATGGAAAAACAAAGGAACTCATAGCTATTGCATCATCAGTTTTGATGAGGTGTGAATACTGCACTGAAATACACTCTCAGAGAGCTATTGCTAAAGGATCTAACCAGAAAGAAATAGCAGAAGCAATTGCTATTGCAATGTTCGTTGCATGTGGTTCTCAATTGGGATGGACAAAAGTATACGAGCAAATTTTCAGTGATAGTGTAGACAGTGACCGTGAAACAAATAAGTGTTGTTGTGGAGGCTCTAAGTAAGACCTTTATATCAGATAATAAAGTAATTTCCGGGTTTTAACCGTCGATCTGGAGTCATTCCTGGCTCATTTAAGGTTGCTTTCATAATGTCATCATATTGGCTAAATATCCAGCGGCAACGGCTATGGTAAAGATGGTTACAACGAAGGCTACGAGCAGCCTCTTCCTGAATATAGATGAAAGAAGTGTCAGTTCAGGTATACTGGCTCCTGCGCCGCCGATTATCAATGCCAGAACGGCTCCTACACTCATTCCCTTTTCAATGAGCGCAAGTCCAATAGGGATCATGGTCTCAGCTCGGATGTAGATTGGAATACCAATAATTGCAGCTACGGGAATTGCCAGAGGATTGTTTGGCCCGGCGAGGCGGGAGATGAGTGTCGTGGGTACGAATCCGTGAATGAATGCGCCGATGGCAGCTCCAAGGAGGAGATAGGGCATAAGCTGACGGAACAAGCTGAATGCGAATCCCGCAGACCGCTGTATCCTTGATCTCGCATCCGTTCCATGTTGACAGTCACAGCAGTTTCGTACAGCGGCCACTGGCTTAATTTGACTAGCAAAGCCTAGTCCATCTAGCAAGAGACCTATAATAATTGTAGTCGTGAAGGTGACAGCAAAGTAGAGGGCAGCTATTTTCCAGCCCATCAGAATGATGAACAGGGATATTATCACCGGGTTTAGCAAGGGTGATGAGAACAAGAATGCCATTGCTGCAGCGAAGGGTACACCGGCCCTGAGCATTCCCAACAGAAGCGGAACGGTTGAGCAAGAGCAGAAAGGAGTGAGAGCACCAAATCCTGCCCCAAGAATACTGCCTACAACTTTGTTCCGTCCTCCCAGTGCCTTTTTTATAGTCTCATCCGGCACATACTCCTGGATCAACCCTACGAGAAAGGTTATACCAATAAATAGGACTGTAAGCTCTACAGCAATCTCTATGAAAAAATCAGCCGCTACAACTAAATTATCCCAAAACATATTGTTCCTCCTTCAAAATCCATCTTTCTTCCAAACATGCCTTTTCATATTGGAGTTCAATCTTCTGCAAGCAGATTTGCCTGGTTAAGCAGTTCAATCACGGCCCCATCCGAAAGGCGGAAATAAGACCACTTTCCATCCTTTCGTTCTTTGATCAGACCCGCACTTTTCAGTACCGATAGATGATGAGAAACAGTCGATTGAGAATTGGGAAGTGCAATTGTCAGTTCGCAGGCACAAAGTTCTCCTTCTTTCAATAATTTTATGATCCTAAGACGATTGTTGTCTGCAAGAGCCTTGAATATTTTAACTTCCGAAGATAAGACTTCTTCATCTAATCTCTCAACAAGAGAGCTGAGTCTTTGTGCCCTTGAATCATACTGATCCTTGTCAGAGATGAAACGCTTCAACCTTTCGATCTCTACTTCGCTCTTTGCTATATTCACAGTGACTCCCCTCCTTTTCCCGGCAGTTACCTGCAACAACCGCAGCCACCTTCCAAATTAAGCAGCTTTTTTTTATTGTTCTCTTTAGACCAGCAATCAACACAGAGCTTTACGGTTCCTAATTCTTTGTGATTAGCCCTGAGTAACGAATCTTCTTCTTTCCCACATATTGCGCACTTAATACCCATTCTTGAAGCCTCATAATCAATTCGTATTTAATGTGCATAAAAAGTATATCGATATAAATCGATCTGATCTAATTTTTATTCTCCTGCCAGTATGTTCTGTACTCTCTGAGAATTGCATTTTTGAACTTTTCCTGTTCATTTTCCGGAATCACATTCATGTTCAATAGGTTATTAAAAAGTTCTTGATCATCCAGATTCTCAGGTGTTTTGCCCGCAGCAAGGTATTTTCCAAATTCTTCGTCCATTCCGGCAATTTCCATATCCTTGCCATCAACGGAGATCTTTTTGACACTAACGATAGAATTGCCTCCACAACAGCAACTGTTGTTGCTTCCTAGGAGTTTTCCAAGTAAACTTTTGCCAATTTTGCTCATTTTAACATGCCCCGGTTCAGAATTGATAATACTTTATTCATATTCACAATAATCGATATGATATATAAAGATTGTGAATTTAAATATTATTAGTTTAAATTATACAAAATTATTAGTTTTATAAATACTTTATATTCAGTCAGAACTCCAAAGCTCATAAGAACATGCAGAATGAAAAGTTCCCGGAAAATCTAAAGGGAAATGCTTTATGATCATTGGGGTACTTGTGGCAGCGTTACTCTATGATTATGTATCCGATATTAGAAAAGTATCTTGAGAAAAGGTACTTATTTCTCTTTTTTATTTTAGGGAGAACAATTCTCTTCTCATGAAATGTTAATAAGTAACGAATTTATTTTAAATCTTCATTATCCTTATTTGTACCTTTCCCATAGCTGCCAGTCTTAACAGGAGCATGTTTATGCTTTGCACTGATAGCCCCAGCTTCCCGGCCAGTTCTTCGATATTCTTGTCCTCTTCCAGTTCATTTAAGATACCTTTGCTGGTTTTATCCAGCCATTCCTCAAACAGATTGTGTAGCTCAGGTGTTGCATATGTCCCGAGCTCTGCACTTTTTTCAACTGCATTTGCCATTTTTTCCATAGTCGCCATACATTTTTGCATCATCTCAGGCATTTTTCCACCTGCCATCATCATCTGCATCATATCCATAGGGTTCTGTTGATTGTTCATGTCACTCCTCCTTTTGGCATTAATTATTTATTTCAATTAGTGGCAGATTCACATCCGCTGAACGACTTCAATGCTTCCTTTGATCTTACCCTTTTCATAGGTTTCGCGGCAAGTTTTTGAAGGTTCAAGACGATCCTTTCCATTTCTCTGTAAGGTATGCCTATGAGATTTTCTTCATCGAGTGCATCTGTGGCTTCTCTGCACCCATAGCAACCCAGACTTGAATTTAGTTTTCCTGTCACAAAGGGTATTACAGTCGAATCCACACATGTTGCCTGAAATACGGCTGTATTAAACTCTAATCTCTTTCCGGTGTCATATATGGATGCAAGTGACAGCCACATCAGTTGTTCGGGCAAGGCTTCGATAACAACAATATCCGGTTCTACCTCGATGGTTTCAAGGGGACTTAATAGAACTGCTGTATATTTTCGTTGCTCTAGCCTGGTCATTCCTTCCATAGCGTGCCTGGCAGCGTCAGGACTTTCAAACAAACCCATTTTGAACATCATCTGCCCGGAAGAGAGCATCTCTGGCAAAGGTTTCAGACCAAAAGCAGCGGCTGAGGCAGGACAGGTTATGTTATCAGCAGTTATCAACACTTTTTCTCCTTTTCCGGCTCTCATCAGGGCCTGGCAATACCTTGACTTTGACATCGCATCATAGGTATCCGTAAAAGCTGCTTCTTCTCCGGCTTTTAGGAATTTGACGCCCACCGGAGCTCTTTGTAGGTTCAATAGATCTTTAAGTTCTGTTGCAAATTCTCTCATTATACTTTTATCTCCTAAATCTAATATCTTATCCGTGCACACATTGTTCCTGCACTCTCTTTTTCGGCAAGTCTTTCCATATCTTTGGAAACTAGGGGGTGATACTGGCTATTTGCTACCAGCTGTTGCATGATCCCCTTGAACAGTGGTTCCTCAATGCTCAGGTAGTAAAAGGTCCATTGTCCTTCCTTTTTGTCTCTTACGAGATCGAGGTCTCTCATTTTTGCCAGATGACGGGAAACTTTAGGTTGAGGGAGGGCCAGTATCTGGCATATCTCGCATACGCAAAGTTCCCTTCTGTCCAAAAGCATGAGGATCCTCAACCGGGTTTCGTCGGAGAGAACTTTAAAGAAATCTTCCCAGTTGCCTGTTAGTTCTTGAGTTACTACTTCTTTTTGATACATGTGCATATTCGAATATGCGAATATGTATATTAATACTTTTTGTTTGACCATTATGGAAATGTTACTCAGTAAAATGCAAGCACGTTTAGAGCAGGAGTTCTGGATACTTATTTGATATTGCTTTAAAATGGCAGAATATATAGTCGTAATATTCATATATACGCATGTATGAATGTATTTTGACCGGAAAAAAGAATCACTGACAGAGGACACGAGAAGTGAAAAAAGGAACATTCTATACAAAAATGTATTTTCAGGACTTTTTGTTCATTGGTGCCAGTACTCTTAATTTTCCATACAATAAACAATTAAGGCCTAATAATAGAGGAGATAATAATGCCCGGATCCCCTGCGGAAATTAAGCTGGTGAACAATGCTATGTCAAATGCCACCAGAAGAAAGATCATGAATTTGCTGACTGAGGATAGCAGATCGAAGGAAGATATTGGCAAAGATATAGGTCAGTCAATGCTGGACTATCATTTGCAGCTTTTACAACAAGCCGGGTTGATAGCCATCAAGGGTGAAATGCTGGAGCTGACCGATTTTGGTAAAAACATGCTGGAATCCAAGACTGAAAAGCCTGCTGGGTCTAAGAATGATCTTTTAAATATCAAACCTATAGAGATTGCAGAGGTCAGACAGCTTATTCCATGCATAGCCGATGCATCTAAGTATAGAGTTCTGGCCCAAGTGCAACCACCCCTGGGAGCGACCCTGAAGCTGATGGAACCACTTTTCCCAAGGGCAAGATACTTGGAGAATATCGGAGCATTGACAATCCAGACGGGCAACATCATGATTACTGCCTATTCCACAGGCAAAGTAATCATGACTATGATAGCCAGTGATGATGAGGCAAAAAAGATTCTAGGGAATTTCAAGAAGACAATAAATGAAGCCATTGAGAAGGGAATTACACCGGTTCCCAGAGAGAAACTGAAGGTAGACCATGCAGAGATCTATAAGTATCTTCCCAAGACCAACTGCCATAACTGTGGTGAACAAAGCTGTTACTCCTTTGCTATCAGGCTGGTAGGTAAGGAGACAACGCTGGAT
>MVQW01000007.1 GCA_002067265.1 Methanomethylovorans sp. PtaU1.Bin073
ATCTCCAGAGGCAAAGTCTCCAAAAAAGATCATGATTTCTGCTAAAGGAATCGTTTCAAAAGCTCGGTCATTGATACACAAGTAAATTACAGAAAAAGTTGAAAGGCAGAGATGTAGAACTATTTATGAGTTATACATATTCTGATCTACTCTTTTTTTCCATACTTGGCTTTCATTTCAGCCTGCTTGCCACAACTTTTTTTGCCTTCAGGGCATACTCCGTGTACACAATGTGGTCCTGCATAGGAAAATATGATAGGGGCTACTTTTTTAACTTCATCGAGCATGGCATCGGCAACTGCCCTGAACTCCCACTGGGCACGGTTGCAAAGGCGATATGAAAACACATGCAAAAGCTCACGGGCGTTGAATGTAACAATCATCTTTGTCTCGGCTGCATTTGGCAGTACAAAACGAGCGTCCTCGTTAGATGACTCGCCTTTGTTCCCAAGGGCTTCGACCCATTGATTGTACCATATCTGCATGGTACGCATCTGCTCGTCGTATTTTCGAACAGCCTCCTCGCCTAACGCTTCAATTTGCGGTGGAAGGATATACGCAAATGTTCCTGTGCCATCGCCGATAGCCTTTGTGTAACGCTGGCTCTTGACTGAAAAACTGGCGATCCTGTGCCTTGTTATCTGGGCAAGGAATGCTCTTGAAACACCTTCGATTCCAAAAGTGAAACTGATATGTTCAATTGGAGACATGTGGCCCATGGCAACCAGACCATTGATGAAATTGGACTGGTCATTTGATTCTATTTTTTCGAGCAGTTCTCCTATATTTGCATTCGAGTAACAGAGTTTAGCCGCCATGGCTACGACATTTTCCGGATTAGGCGTGTGTTCCAGAAGACGAACTTTTACGTTTGTTCTACCCATTATTGTGATCCCCTTTTTATGATATTGCTTTCATAAGAATGAACTAGAACCATCTTAAACGTGTTTCTTTATATGAATGACCCTGAGAAACGTGTTTGTATCTATCCTTACCAAATAGGATATCTAGCTTTTGAAGACTGATGATTACTAGCAAGGCAGATGATTCAATTCCCTTTGTAGAAAGGGATATTCGGACTCAGTCTAAAAATTGTAGAAATTGAAGCAATAAGATGGACTGAATATTTAGGATTTCTACAAAATCAGAAAGTATATTACCTTATTCAACAGGCATCACTATGCGTGTCAGTAGCTCACTTTCCGGCACTTCCATCGGAGAGTTGTAATAATACTCGTAAGAAATGCCCTTTGCTTTATACCCATTTACTTCTATCCAGTTTGCCATGTCAGCATAGGGTTTTTCCATACCCATGTAGGGACCTTTGTACATTATAGATACGTATTTTCCTGCCGGTATCTCTGATTTGTTGATCTCATCATTACCTTCCAGTGGTTCCATAACTGGAAAACCAATTTCCAGATCAAGATCTTGCATTTCCAGATTATAGTAGGCAACAAAGGGTACTCCTGCAGGCTGTTTGCCAATCTGGGACATGTATTGCATGATCTTGCCATAGCTTTCAGCAATTAAACGAGGAAGATCTTGAACCGCTGCTCTTGTCCTGATCGATAAAACCGGTTGTGTTTGTTCTTCTCGCATCTCAATTCCACTATTCATATTCAACTCTCCCATTTTTGAGTGTAGAGTTATTGTACACTCCTAATAGATAATTGATGCTTTTACCTGATATTCATGCAAATATCGAAGTTCATAAAATTTACTCATATTAGGGTCCTTTAAAAGTTGATTTAAAGGAACCTCAGCTCTTATTATAAGCTTTTTTCTTTATATTCCCTGAGTATTCTGGGACTGACTTGCATTCCTTTGTATTTTTTCTTTTCAAGTCTTTTCAGTCCTATTTCTGCCTTTTCTGACTGGAATGCAAGTTCTGCATTCAATTTATGGTAACTATCCAGTCTTTCCTTTGCAATACTTCCTTCCTGAACTGCTTTTTGAACTGCACACCCCGGTTCCTGATCATGTGTGCAGTCTTTGAAACGACACTTTTCAGCTACTCTGGCAATATCAGAAAAAGCTTTTTCAAATCCATCATAACTATCCCCGAGCTGGATCTCCCGGATACCCGGATTATCAATAATTACTCCTCCGTTTGGAAGCAGGAATAATTGCCTTACTGTGGTTGTATGTCTACCTTTTTCATCATCTTCCCGGATATCTTTGGTTTTCTGGACAGATTCATCAAATAATGCATTTATCAATGTGGATTTCCCAACACCGGATGATCCCACAAGTGCCACAGTTTTGCCTGGTGCAATATAAGTCTCAAGTTTATCCAGACCTTCTTTTGAAAGGGCACTGATAGCAATAACAGGAACATCACCTGCAATATTTCTTATTTTATCAACAGCTTCAGCGGGTTTATCTGTAAGGTCTGCCTTATTCAGTAAAATTACCGGTTTTGCACCCGATGAATATACAACTGTGAGGTAGCGTTCAATTCTTCGCAGGTTAAGGTCTTTTCCTGTTGCTGTTACAATAAAAATAGTATTTATATTTGCAGCAATTACCTGCTCTTCATTGTTGTCGCCTGCAGAGCCTCTTGAAAGACATGTTTTTCGGGGTAAGAGATTGACTATTATATAAGAACTAATTTCTTCCTGTTTAAGCAAAACAACAAAATCGCCCACTACAGGTTGCTTACCGATTCGTAAAAGTGCACCGGATAATCCGGCTTTGATGATGTTGCCTGAAATGAGAACTTCCCAGTTAGTTTTATGCCTTGACACAATCCTTCCCGCTATGTATGGATCTTTGTAGACAGAAAAGGCCGATTCAAGTTCTTCATCCCATCCCGGAATTATTGTCTTGTCAGCGAAGTAGGAATTTTTTGGAAGAGAATGCATGTCCATAAAGAATTCTGTTCCTGGCAGCCTTAAATAATTTGTGGCAGATGATTTTAAAATCCAATTTGAGATCTGCCCTAAACCAAAAAAAAATTAATTTATTATCAGCATGTCCCTTTATGGGAGAATCTGCAGTTTTTGAGATATTTGATGGCCCGCCTCGTCAGGGTCCGGGCAGTAATGAATGCACTAATCTGTACATGTTGTTGTCATGTTTCTGTGGGACATAGACTGATGTACATCTAATAATTCAGTAGTTCTCTGTTTCATTTCAATAATCTTATATTTCTTGGAACTGTCTATTTACGAGGATGCTACTGGAAAATATTGGAGAAAATTTTGAGGGACCATCATGGTCAAATCGGATATTTTTCTATTTTTGTCTCTTTAGTTCCCTACTTATAATATTCCTGTTAGTATTCATCAGTTTCACGGCAATAAATCCTGATTTTGCAATCCCGAATGGTCCACACTATAACACCACAGAATTAAGAAACATGGGCTTCTTCGACAACGAGCGCTACCTCATCAGCGCCCTTGTACAAAGCCTTGCAGCTACCATCGCCCTCGTCATAACCCTGAGCCTCGTAGCAGTGCAGCTTGCAGCCCAATCATATTCAGCAAGGGTCATTGATGTTTACAAAAACAATCCTGACATGTGGATACTGCTCAGCATCTACATTGTTGTTATTTTCTACGGTCTTGGGCTGCTTAAGGTAATAGATATTGGTGTTGCAGGCATCAACATGGAATTTGCTATTTTTGCAGCTTATTCTCTGGGATTCTTTGCGTTTGTGTGTTTAGTTCCGTATATAGTGAAAACATTGGATTTACTGAAGCCTTCGACTGTGATTACATTACTGGCAGAGGAGGTTACAAAAGAAAAATTGCTCAAGAGGTGGGAAAAAGAATGGGATGAAATTGCTGAAAACGATCCTTTGCAGCCAATTATGGAGATAATAATCACATCTCTGGAAAGAAACGATAATGAAACAGCCAAAAATGGATTAGTATCAATAGTAAGTTCTACGATTCCATATATTGAATCTTCTGAGTTATCTATATTGGAAAAGCAGCGAATAGCGATATTTACAGTTGAGTATATTATTGAAGTTGGTAAATATGCTATAAGAAAAGAGAATTGGGAGATAGCACGAGTTACATTAAGAAAATTGAACGACTTTGGAATAAAGACAATTGAATATGGATTCATTCTAGACGACTTAGTGAGAGAACTTAATACACAATCAAGTGACTTATCTGATTCTTACCCCTATTTCAGAGGAGGAATTGTTCACATTCTTGGACAATTCGTAATGAGATATATAGAACAAATTAACTTCGGAAAGATTGATGATAAAACAACACTTGAAACTATGATTAAAGTAGGAGAAGCATCGGGGAAGGAAGGATATGATAGTGATACCCATAGATATATAGAGGAATTACTTTCAATATATTTGAAATCCACAAAAAATCATGAAGACATAGCTAAAATTGTAATCGCAGCTGCTCGTAGAATTGAAGCCACAGCATTAAATAACAAACTTAAAAAAGCATCACAAAAAGGAGCAAATGTACTTGGTGATATGGCATTGAAGGAGTTGGAAAAAAGTAAACAAGAAGAAACCTTCCAGATAATTGACTTTCTTGCAGAAATGGAAAAAAGAACAGACGATGAAATATTGGAAAATACAAAATATGAGATAATAGAATCAATTGTAAAAGTGGGATTAAAGGCAAAACAAAGCGATTTCCAAGATGTACGATTGAAATGTATTGCACAGCTGAATAATATTGGAAATCGAGCAGCAGATATTAATTTTAAAAAGAAAATCAATGATTGGATAAAGAAGTTAAACTAAAAACTTGGAACTGATAGACAAAAAATCAATATCATCTAACTAATTTGGTCTACTAGGTCAAATAGGAAAAAATCCAATCTTTAGTGGTGACACAAAGATGAATTGCAGAAAATGATTGTCAAACCCATCTGGAAATGGCTGCTTCAAAAAAAGAGGTGTAAGTATTCACCTCTTCAATCTTTTTTACTGCCTTTATTCCTCGTCTTCATCCACAACCATCCGCGCCACCCCACCCAGATGGTCCTCGTGGAATGGATCAAGTTCTTTGCGTTGCAGCACTCCGAACTCTACTCCAAAATCACTTTCCAGCTTTTTAACTCCTTCTAAGAGACATTATTTTCAGCCTTATAACTACAAACCACAGAAAAATCAACATCATTCAATTAATTTGGTTTGCTAAACCAAATAAACTACTTATTATTTAGTCTATTAAACCAAATACATATAAACAAAGAACAACCAATATGGAATATGGACAGAGAGAAACTAAAAACCCTGCTGAAAGAGCAGAATGATCAGATAAAAGATGTGAGAGAGCTGGTCAAAAGGGAGATGCTGGATGAGATAAAAGAAAAAAGGTCTAATCTTATCGTTATAGTATCCGGGCTTCGAAGAGCAGGGAAATCAACACTCATGAACGAGATCAGGAAAGATAATCTTCATGAAAGCTATTTTGTAAACTTTGACGATGAGAGGCTTTTTGATTTCACAATAGCTGATTTTCAGATGATGCAGGAACTGCTAATCGAACTGTATGGTGAGAGAAATATCTACTTCTTTGATGAGATACAGAACATACAGGGCTGGGAAAGATTCGTAAGAAGACTCCATGACAACGGAAAGAAGGTATATGTTACCGGCTCGAATGCCAGCATGTTGAGCCGTGAGATGGGAACCCATCTTACCGGCAGGCACCTGAGCTATTCATTATATCCATATTCATTCAAAGAGTTTCTGTATTTTAAAAAATACGAGCTGCCAATATCGGAAGCACTGACAACCACTGAAAAAAGTACAATAAAAAGGTACTTCAATGAGTATATTGAAGTCGGCGGGATACCTGAATTCGTGAAGAGCAGGGATGAACTATATATCAAGACATTGTACGAGAACATACTCTATCGGGATATAATCACAAGATACAATCTCAAAGACGAAAAAGCATTGAAAACTACGGTCTACTTTGCAGCATCAAACATAGCAAAGGAAATCAGTTACAACAATATCAGGAAATTGACTGGACTTTCCAGTGCAACAACAATAAAAGAGTACTTTGAGTACCTCGAGAACAGCTACCTTGCATATCTTTTACCAAGATTCTCGACTTCCCTTAAAGTACAAGTCTATTCCAATAAAAAAGTCTACTTTATAGACACTGCTATTGCAAGAATTCTGGGCTTCAGGACATCAGAGGACTATGGGAGAATCCTTGAGAACATTGTGTTCATGGAACTGAAAAGAGAATCCAAGGAAGTGTATTATCATAAAGAAAATAAAGAGTGTGATTTTGTCATAAGGGATGGGTACAACATAACAGAAGCAATACAGGTGACTCAAAGTCTCGAAAACCCTGATACCAGAAAAAGAGAACTAGATGGAATGCTTGATGCTATGAAAGCTTACAAGCTGAAAGAAGGTCTGATCCTCACTGATGACACTGAAGATGAAATAGAGATAGAAGGAAAGAAAATATTTGTAAAACCCATCTGGAAATGGCTGCTTCAAAAATAGAGGTGTGATCACCTCTTCGATCTGTTCTACTAACTATCTTTAATCCTCTTCTTCCTCATCCACAAAAATCCGCGCCAGCACGCCCAGATGGTCCTCGTGGAAGGGGTCGAGTTCTTTGCGTTGCAGCACCTCGAACTCCACATCAAAGTCGCTTTCCAGCTTTTTTATCTCGTCCTTGAACACCTTTTTTGGACTGGCTATGGTGTCGATGCTACGGGATTTGATAGAAAGCATCAGATGGCCGTCGTCTTCCAAGAAGTATTTTGAATTAATAGCAGCAATCTCAGCCTGGTTGGGCTGGGCTACGTCCTGGAATATAACATCCACTGTTTCCACGATATGAGCATAAGAGCGGGGCTGATTGGCATCCGCAAGTATGGGGATGATATTAGGACGCTGGTCACAGAGCTTGATAAGATCGCGCATGGTGCGCGGGGAGAACTCCACAGCGTACACCAGACCATCGGTCAGGATATCAGAAACATGGCTTACGGTCGTACCCGATGCAGCACCCAGATACAGTACATGGGAATCATATTCAATGGGGATGTCAAAACCCTTGAGCACCATAGCACCCAGCTTGCTTCTGTGCGGGTCCCACTGGCGATATTCCACACCATCCACATCCATAAGCCGCTCACCGTACACACTATGCCCGGGAAATAGATTATGCGTGGCCAGTATCTTTCTGTCGTCGATTATAACCTCAAAGATACCGTCTGACAACTGCTCAATTCTCATGCAGGTCTGCCTCCCGATCTGTTATCTGTATTCTTGCCGCCTTTGTTCATTCCACCCTTTTTCTGACCGCCACGCTTCTTAGACGGCCTGCCGCCTGCCC
>MVQW01000008.1 GCA_002067265.1 Methanomethylovorans sp. PtaU1.Bin073
AAAACATAGTGTCCATTGATACTATGCCATACGCAAAATAAGGCTAGAAAAAAAGTCTGAAAGGAGTACGGGTGCGAGATTGCACCCTTGTCCTTAGATTTCCATGTGTTCAGGCTTAGAAGTTGACTTTAAGGTCAGCAATCATCTGCTGGCTGCCAACATCTACAATCTTGACGTTTGTTGAAGTGCCTGTTGCTGTGATAGCTGTCAGGTTAGTCTGGGTATCATTTCCCTGTGCATCAAGGAAATTTACTCCATCATCGTTGAATATGTATACATATTCTCCTGCATCTAGAGCATCAGTGTCTGCATCAGCTAATACTACATTAACTGCATTTCCATCAAGCAGTATTTTTGTGTGAGTTGCATCAAGATATACTGCATCTCCACCTTGGTGCTCGAGTTTGATAGCACTAACGGTGTTATCATCATCGTCAGTTATTGTAGTCGCGCTTGCCCTCAGGCTTGCCTGTGGTGCCTGTTCTGGTGGTCCCATGCCGAACACGAACGCAGCAATTACTGCTGCAAGGATGACAGTAATGGCGACCATCAGGATTACACCGATGACCGGGGATAAAAGCCCAATTAAGCCTTATTTTGCCAATCACAGGTAGATTGCTCCTTATTTCAGTGGGGTTCACTTCTCTTTGGGGTGAATGTCTTGGTATCGGATGCGATGAAAAACTTAAGTACCTATATCAAATACGAGGATTTCATAAAATTTGAAGAAGCAGCAAAAGAATATGAAGAGTATGCAGTCAGGAAGAGGGCAAGGAAGGGTGACTATCCACTATTCATAAGACTATTGTTCTTCACAGGTGCACGAATATCCGAGATAGTGGGAGGTAATCAGCGAGTGTTCACTCAATGCCTATTTCCGGGATTCAAGAAACGTAAGGGTCATTGTCCGAAGTGGGCACCGGTACGGGATGATAGAGTATGCATAGATGCGAATTGTCAGTACCTGAATGCTTATGTGCAGAAGAAACATCACGGAATAAGGGTCAAAGACATCGTATTCAATGACCGTATCATTGCAGTGTATGGCAAGAATGTCAAGTCAGATGAACTCAAAGCACGGACTGTTGTTATTGACACTGACACCCTAGACCTCATCAGACAGCATATTGAAAGGCATTCACTCAAACCAAATGACAAAATCATCAACCTGAATGAGAATGGTGCTAAGACCCTCATAAACACTCTACGTGACATGGTGGAGATGCCTTGGGTATCAGCTCACAAGTTCAGACACGGTCATGCAATTCACTGCATTCAAAGGGGTATGGACCTGAGGACCCTTCAGCAACAGTTAGGTCATACTGACTTAGGTACAACTGCAATATACTTACAGTTCGCAGTCGATGACCGGAAAAAGTCCTATGACAAGGTTTTTGGAGTAAAACCAGACCATGTAAAAGTTCAATGTCCTTCATGTGGATTCACTTTCAGGTTGAAACGAGATTTGGGTATAGATTTTGAAGACCGCTTGACTGCTGTTAAGACTATATCTAAGATGCATTAAAGAGCTGTCTGGCTCAAAGAGAATGTCATTGAATCGAAAATTTACGGTATGGTAAAGAGTAATCTAAGAAAACTTTTGGTTAATGCTAATTGGGACTAGATGTCTATTATCATTTATTTTTTTATTTATTTACTTATTTATTAACATTCATCAATTACGTTTTCACTCTCTAACAGCATATGTTCTGAACTGAAGATGGCTGTATAAATGTCCAACATTTTATTAGTTCATTAACTCTTTCTTTAGCAAGACACACATAGTTTATTGATAAACTAATCAAAACGTCCCAATATGTGATTTTGTAGTTCTATATAAATCCATTTTTTTTGCAACTGTATGCTGACCGCCATCTATTTATAGAAACGTGTGCATATAAAAAGAGTATGGTGATTATTTCAGCTCCAAAGTACTTTACAAATAAAAGCAAATTGATATGAGTTTCATTATACTAGCTAGATATTGATACAGAAAAAAGTTTCTGTACCAATAATAATTAGAAAATGAATGAGCTTGAGTTGTGCAAGTGTTCTAAAACATTTTTTGCTACAACCCCCCTCATTCAAAAATCTGTAGACTAGAATAATACCCTAATCCTAGTTCCTTTTCTCAAAAGATGGAATGTGGTAAGTAGCAACTGTGTAAAAATACAAAACATAAGCTGGAATCTATCATCTCCAATTATGGAGAAAATAAAAATGACTAAATATAAAATATTTGATTTCCCTGTAAATAATACAACTGAAACTTGTGAACTTTATACAAATTCAATTCCCTGCGAATCTGAACTTTGCGATAACGATTGTGATAATGACGCCTCCAAAAGCCAGATTATAAACAGTACAACTCAATCGCAACAAGAGAAGTCATCAGAACCCGCACAGAACACTTCAAAAATAATTATGAAGCCGTTTGTCTGTGTCTCGGATGAAATCGTTTTAACAGTTAAAAGCGAAGAGAATGACTTCATTTTTGCTTACATGCAAAACAATAAGATATGCTATACCGAAGCCGTCTATCCAAATGGTAAAGAAGTGCATCCTCAGGAGCTTCCATTTGCAAATGGCGAATATGTCCCTGTTGTTGGTGTTCCAATTAGAGAACTGATAGATTCAGCACCTGACTTACAAGCTACTGAGCTTTTAGAGTTGCTCCACGCTCATCTAGATAAATATATTGACGCTCCTGAAACTGACAAAGAGATGTTCATTCACTACATCCTCTTCACATGGTTTTATCCGAAAACCAACACAACACCATACCTTAGATTCATCGGAGATACCGGAAAAGGCAAATCGAGATTTTCAAAAGTAATTGCAGACTTATGTTTCTACCCAATAACAGCAGAAGGTGCAAGTACAGCAAGCGGAATACTTAGGTTTAAAGAACAATGGCACGGGACACTTAAAATCGATGAAGCTGATTTTAATGGTGGAGCTGAGAGTGAAATCATTAAATATCTGAATCTTGGATTCGAGGATGGACATGTCTTTATGAAGACAAATAAAGCCAATTTTAAGGAGCAAGAGTTTTACAATCCTTTTGGCCCCAAGATTATAGCAATGAGGAAGCCATTCCAAGATAATGCTACAGAAGGTAGGTTACTATCATTTTCGCCTAGAGAGACTAACAGAAGAGATATACCAGCAAATCTGCCGCCTATCTACGAAGATGAGGTCGAAGAAATCCGCGCAATAATAACGCGCTTTGTTCTCTTTAACTGGAACAACGTTGACCCGAACAATCTCATAGACTGTAGTGAGATGGACATTGAACCGCGGTTAAAGCAGCTTGCAATTCCATTATCTCTGACGCTCCAATTATTACCAGATGGTGAAGCAAGATTCAAGAACTACATCACTCGGCGACAGGCAGAAATTAAGGAGATGCGTTCTCAATCATGGGAAGGCACATTATTCAATTATGTTTACGCTCTTGCAGCTGGCTACGATGAACCTCACTCGGATTATAGCCAATATGCTACAAATGGGGGAGTTTTGGCAGTTACACCTTCGATGGTCGGCGCACATTTCGGCATAAGCGCTAAAAGCGCGACACAGACGATGATGAGCATTGGCATGACAACTGAATCAACAACATTGAAGATACCAAGCGGTTCAGAAACAAAGTCTAAGAAGACTCGCATGTATGCAATACCAAGTGAGCAAGTTTGGAATGAAATTGTTCAGAGGTATTATTATGCCGACGAAGGTTCAGATGAAAAGCCATCTTGTCCTGAGGTTTTGAAATCCAAGAGGTATCTCAATTAATGGAACAGTTGGCACACATAGAACACTTGTAAGATATACATATATAGAATATAGCATAATGTAATGTGACATAACATTATATTATTAATTATTTTTTATTTATAAAATTTAAGTTCTAAATTTTATAATTTAAAGTGATTAATAAACAATGTAATGCAATGCTATGTATTCTATTCTATGCAGTTAATCTCTGTACACTCCTAAAGTGTTCCAAGTGTCCCAAGTGTTCCAACAGCAATTATATCAATTATTTGAAAAATTCAAAAATTAAAATTATAAAAGTGATATTATGTATATCGTTAAAATTAACGGAAGCGCAACTCCTAACCCAGGAATGCGCACTATAGAAATTATTGTTAGTGAAAAGAACAACATAATCGACGAAATATCTAAAGATATGGGAAGCGGCACATGTCATGAAGCTGAATATTTGGCACTAATTGAAGGTCTAAAGCTTGCGATTGCTTGTGAACTCACAGACTCAGATATAGTTTTTCAAAGTGATAACCAATTAGTTGTTTTTCAAGTCAATGGAATGTACCAAGTAAGCAAAGATACTTTGAAACCTTTAAATACTGAAGCTAGAGAACTCTTATCGAATTTCCAATCAGCAAGAGTTGAGTGGGTTCCAAAGAAGAGAATTTTCAAAGCAACCGTTATAAAAGATTTGGAGTACATGGAGCCACCCGCTTCATGTGCATGATGAATTTAAGAAATCGAGAGAACATACACTCGATTTCTTTTTATGCAAAACGAAGGCTCCCATTCGAACTACTACAAAACAACTGCGCATCCTTTACATGACAATATTTCACGAAATCAAAACAGATTGAAGATTTTAAAGTACCTGTTTAAAAAAATAAGCCGGCTACGCTGTTTATTTGGCTTTTGAAGCTGTAATTAATCTTTATTTCAAATTTAAAGCCATATTGACCCCTGGAGAGAGGGGTGCACTACCAACTATTTTGAATGGTTCAATAGAGAGCTAGCTGGTTATGTGTATTTAAGAATCGTTTCTGAAAACATATTAAATAGATAGGAAATATCAGAGGACCCTTAAAATAAAATAGTTGGGATATTACGATTCAGTATATCCCAATTCTTTGGCTCTATCAAAGGCTTCATTTGCTTCTTCTTCTCTTCCCAGACTACTAAGTGCCAAGCTTTTGCCACCCCATGCACTACCATACTTTGAATCTATTTCTATGGCTTTATCATATGCCTGTATTGCTTCTTCGTATCTTCCCAAGCTACTAAGTGCCAAACCCTTGCTAGACCAAGGGATTTCAGACTTTGAATCTATTTCTATGGCTTTATCAAATGCCTGTATTGCTTCTTCGTATCTTCCCAGGTTAGTAAGTTCACAACCCTTCAAGATGAACTCGTTGCCATGAAGGATGGTGGCTTCTTCATATCTTCCCGGACTACTAAGTTCAATACCCTTGACACACAATGCACTATCAGACTTTGGATTTATTTCTATGCCTTTATTATTTATTAAATAATTCAATTCATCTCTATCTACTAATTTTACTCCATTGGCATCTGCTAACTCAATTGCAGATTTGGTAAAGTAACTGTTTGCTACAACAATGCATGAAGAACATCCATAATAGTTCTTAGCTGCAACTACTTCTTGAATCGCACCATTTCCAACATTGGAAGTGTAATTTTTTACTTGAACTGCAGTTTTTTCTCCATACTTACTGATTATGAGGTCTGCTCCTTGGTCATTGGATAAAGGAGTTTGCTCCACAGAATAGCCCATTTTTTGATAAAGTTGCCCGACAAAAACTTCAAACTCATAGCCATCCATTGCATCCACCTCGTGAACCGATAATTTGTTCTCGTCTGATAGTAAACTGAGTTCAAATATTCTTGTCATTACATATTCTTCAAAATTTTTATAGTCTAAACTCGTCAAATTACGTTCTATGAAAAATCGGTGAAGGTAGGGTAAGTCAAAACGCTTATTAAAATTATTTCCGAAAAGCCCAATTGCTTTCTGTATGTAACCGGTTTCATCTAAAGGTATTTCTGTCTTCATACATTCTGTGAATAGACTATAATGACGCTCCATATTTGCTTTTGAGACGAGTTCTTTCAATATTGATTTATCATGTATTTTAATTCCCTTTGTTATCAGAAGTTTAGAGAGATTTTCCAAATCATCTTCACTATAAGAGAACCCATACTTTTTACAAAATTCATGAATCAATTTGAAATCATAAATCGGCTCAACCCCATAGATTGATTTGAAAGAAGACTTGTTTGAGATAGTTGAGAAAAAATATGATTTGATTTCTTCTTCAACTCTAATCCAACTTATATCTTTTTGTATAAGTAGCATTTTCTTGAATAACAATAAATTTACTGGATATTCGTTCTTATAAGTAGACAAGAATAGCCCAACATAGTCTTTGAGTGTAACAGACTCATCATTTAATAAGGGTTTGAATTTGTTTTCCAATAGATTCAATTTTATTGCTTCTAATAAAAATTCGATTTCATCTCCGCTTGGAATTGTAATCCCACGTAAGTGCAGTAATCTTTTAAAATCTGCTAAATTGTCACTATAAGACTCCTCATAAGTAGATGAAAACAATTTAACATAATCTTCAAGTGTTACTGGATTTTCGTTGAGTATTGCTTTGAATTTGTTTTCCAATAGATTCAATTGTTTCTTCTCTTCTATTGATGTTAATAACAATTCGATTTCATTTTCGCTCTTAATTGTAATCCCATGCAAGTACACTAATCTTTTAAAATCTGCTATATTATCGCGATAAGACTCCCCATAAGTAGATGAAAACAATTTAACATAATCTTCAAGTGTTACTGGATTTTCGTTGAGTATTGCTTTGAATTTGTTTTCCAATAGATTCAATTGTTTCTTCTCTTCTATTGATGTTAATAACAATTCGATTTCATTTTCGCTCTTAATTGTAATCCCATGCAAGTACACTAATCTTTTAAAATCTGCTATATTATCGCGATAAGACTCCCCATAAGTAGATGAGAACAATTTAACATAATCTTCAAGTGTTACTGGATTTTCGTTGAGTATCGCCCAGAATTTGTGTTCCAGTGCAATTTTTTCTTTCACTTGAGCGACTATTTTATCAGGCTCAGACACATCATATAATTGTTTGCTCGATATTTTTTTGTTTAGATATAATAATCTTTTAAAGTTATATGAGTGCTTAGAATATTCGGGCTCCTCACTGCCATAAGTTAAGAAGAATGCTCTGATATAATCTTCAAGTGTATTTGGGTTTTGATTTAGTATATTTATATACTTCTGTTCCAGCTCGTATTTTTCATTCATCAATTTAGCATATACTCTTTCTTTTGCCTTAGATTCTATTGACTTGGAAAAACCCCAGAGTATAAGAAGAAGTAGTGCAAAGTACAAATTTATTAATAAATAAAATATAGAGCCATTCATCGAGTCAAACATTAATGTCATCAAGTAAAAATAAGATAAAGTGAAAAAAATAATATATAATATGTGGCCGACCTTGAATTTTCTTTCAGCTCTTGAGAGCTTGTCAACTTCTTCAAAGCCATATTTTTTATCTTCTATCATTATAACATGCAAAGATAATGTTCTAAACTATATGTGCTTTTTTATTAGTTTCGGAGAGCGAAAAAGATGAATAGACTAATTTATAGTTGGGTCTATTTCAGCTGCATAAATATGGGAAAGAAAAATCGGTATAGCCTATAATCGATAACCCAATTGGTAAAGAAGTTCTTAGCTATATTAGTTCCTGATTTTGCTCATCCAGCATTCTCTTAGAATATCCATGGAAAGTTTTATCGTTTCTGAAATATGGAGACTTGCATATCCCTCTTAACGCAAATTCGGGGGCGGCCCTGAATGAAGTCAGCCAAACTTTCAGTCACGCCTTCTTTAATCATAAGATTTAGATGCCATTTGCGGATAGTCTTAGAACTAACGCGCTTGAATTTCGTTTGCTTCAGCAATGAGTAATATGAGCAAAAGCTTTGAAGGGATTATTATTTATGATATAAACTCTGAAACTTAAATCATCACGGTTCAACTCAGCGTGTCGTGATATAAAATGAGGTGAACTTTCACATTAGAATAAGGATTCTCTAAAAACATAGTGTCCATTGATACTATGCCATACGCAA
>MVQW01000009.1 GCA_002067265.1 Methanomethylovorans sp. PtaU1.Bin073
TTTTCAATCGTTATCAATAAGCAAAAAGAGCATGTTTGGAACACTATGCTCGATATAGATACCTATCGGCTATGGACGGACGTATTTGCTCCCGGTTCAAATTATGTCGGTGACTGGAGTCAAGGAAGCAAAATGCTTTTCGGGGCTTCTGATGAGAAGGGTCAGATGTCAGGAATGTTGAGCCGAATAAGAGAAAACCTGCCATATCAGTACATCTCTATTGAGCATATCGGCATTGTGCAGGATGGAAAAGAAGACACTTCAAGCAAAGAGGCGAAAGAATGGGCCGGAGCACTTGAAAATTACACATTTAAAGAAATAGACGGCGGCACAACCGAGGTGTTGGTGGATATGGATACAGAGGACGAATACAAGGAGATGTTCCAGGAAATGTGGCCTAAAGCACTGCTCAAGCTCAAAGAACTGGCGGAGAAATAGGATTTATCTGTTATAGTATCTGCTATGGAATAAGACGATACTTAAGGGGGCTATCACATTAGCTCCTTGGATTTCTGTTCTAATTAGATGGTCTCTTTTATTCACAGGTATTCCTGCGTAATGAATAAATAGTGTAAAAATCACTTTTACTTGGAGTTGGGAAATAGCTACGTCACCAGCGTAGCGAGTGGAGAGATTAGAGCATGTTATCAAGGATACCAATAGTTTTGGATAAAATCAACCCGAAAGATCTGAATAAAGAGATCCTGAGAGCTGCAATCGTTGCCGAACTGGATGCTATAAGCCTTTATGAGCAAATGGCTAACCTTACAGAAAGCGATGAAGTAAAAAGGGTGCTGCTTGATGTGGCAAAAGAGGAAAAAACACACGTAGGAGAGTTTCATGCATTGCTCCTTGAACAAGATGAAGAGCAGGTCAAAGAACTGGAGGCTGGAAAAAAGGAAGTGGAAGAAGAACTCGGTAAATCAGGAGGTGAGTGATTGTTTTCAAAAGCACCTATAAACTTTGAAAGGACAAGTAAAGAAGATCTTGATAAAGAGATCCTTAGAAGTGCTATGATAGCCGAACTGGATGCAATAAACCTTTACGAGGAAATGGCTGCCCTTACATATGACGAGAATCTCAAGAAGATACTGCTGGATGTTGCCAGAGAGGAGAAGATACATGTAGCCATGTTCCAAACCGTGCTTATGGAGGTGGATCACGAATACCTGAAAGTGATGGCAAAATACGCATTGACAGGGAATAGATGAGAACAAGTATATTATTAATATTAGGATAATAATTGAGTTTCTCTGAAAGAGCAAATAGAACAATAGGGAGTGTTATGTATGATGGGAGTTGCGGATTTGAGACATGAGCATGATGAAATAACTATAATGCTCGATATTCTGGAAAAGATATGCAAATTGCTTGATGCAGGAGAAGATGTGAATCATGAACACCTTAAACAGTTACATGATTTTATGGTCGGCTTTGTTGACGAGTGCCACCATGCGAAGGAAGAGAAATCACTTTTCCCTACATTAGAGAGCATAGATGGGGATGAATCAAAGAAACTAATAGAGATACTTCTTACTGAACATAAAACAGGACGTAAATATGCAAAGATTATAGGTGAAGCTATTTCTGATAATGATAAGATTGATACTCAGAATCGTTCAAAGTTAGTTAAATATGGAAGGTACTACATCAGGCTCATTGTCCAGCACATCGATAAAGAAAATAATATTCTTTTCACTATGGCTGAAAAGAAACTTTCTGGAGAACAGAACCAAAAGTTATTTGAAGAATTTGAGATCTTGGAAAAGGAAAAGATCGGCGTTGGTAGACACGAACAATTACACGAAATTATTCATCAACTAGCCGATGTTTATCTATAAAGGTACAATATTATAAATTATTGGGTGTAGTTCTTAAAATATACAACCATTGAGTCTGTGCAGAGCTGAGAAAAGTTAACAACTCCCATAACAATTCTATTATCCATCGTTTCCTATAGCATCAACGGGACAAGCACCCATTGCATCATCACAGTTGTCTTTTTCCTCATCCGTTTCCGGCTGCTTGAAAACACATGCATGTGGCATTTTATCATTGCTGTCAATCATCTTGAAATGATTTGGAGCTGTGTCCACACACAAATCACATGCTATGCATTCTTCATCGACATAATAAGGACCTGGAACATTCTCAGGTACTTTCTTTGTTTTATCTGCTATACTTCACTCCCCCTTTTAGTGAATAATTAACATTTGAGTTACATCGTATTTAAAAGAAACACGGTAATTTTTAGTATACAGTACTATTTTTTCTAAATAGCTTGAGGTAATAAGCACTTGTACCAAGCGGAGTGAAAGTAAAGGTATTGAGTCGATGCTGACCTATTGCGACTACTATCGTGCTATAATTTTTTTTCCAATTAAATATAATTTACGAAGGTATATATAACATGAACCTCCTATTTTTAATTGCAGATTTAGACGGATTTCTCTAAGGGATAAATCAGCGGGTTGGAACTGGGGAATTTCCAATAAAGTGAGTGGGTATTCGAATTGCATCTTTGTGCAAGAGAAAGCTGTTTTTCACAAAAGAATAGACACACAAAGATGAATGGTTCGCAAATTTGTAACAAATAACACCTCCGTTAGAAAGAGAGAAGGATGTTTATTTTTTCCATCTTTTTTTCACAGATGGAAAAAATTTATTTTATGGGGTATAAACAGTGGTACTAACAAAATGTCCGCAATGCTATTCCAAATTACAGGCCGATGAAAATGCTATCCAGGTATGCAAAATGTGCGGATATTTGACTAAAAGTGGTACTGTAATAATTGAACCACTAGAACTTTATGATTCGGTAATAATATATGAGTGGGAGGGAGAAGATGATTGAGGTTTCGGAGAACACTTGCATTAATTGCAATGGTATACTGAAAAAACAAACAATTGGATTGAATGTTCTATACTATTGTCCACAATGCGGCACCATTACTACTGCCAATACATATGAGTATAGTGTTTCTAACCTTGAAACGACCTTCAAAGCTTGAGGTGTAATGGCAGCTGGAATTTTCAGTCCTGAAGGAAAACCTCTGGATTATAAGTTCAATATGGAAATGCCTGAAGAGATGGCTCAGATGACCGCCAAGTTCTGTTGAACTGTTAACATGATGTTCGATGCCTTGGCCACTGCCTATACAAAGATCTACAAGATGAACTGGGTACCTCAGCATAACTGGATGTACAGTGGTGGCGATTAGACCATTGTGATATCTGGCACAAGGGGCGTTTTTGTTGAGAGTTCCAAGGCAGACTTGAATCATCTCCTTAAAGCCTTAGGACTGTGCTAAAATCTACATCATTTTGGCTCTGTAGAAATGCTCATTTGAGCAATATATGTAACCTTGACATATCTGTCAAGGTTATGTATTAATAACTTGATTTTAACCTCTTTTACTTGATTCCAGTACTTTTTGGCCTTTATTTGTTCTCCGTATTTTCTTTTAATGACAGAGAACATCGTTTCTGCCAGGTTCCTAACATGATATAATACCCTGTCAAAATCTTGTATCGTTTTTCAGCTCTGTAGAAATACTCGCTATTCGGGTACAAACCAGTGTTAACAATAATTCAAAAAGTACTGTCTGCTTTTGAACCAATATCTCACTTCCAACCGATGGATTATGTTTTTGAGATGTATTCTGCATAGCCTGAAAGTCTACAACTAATCTATCTAATGATCCTGTTTTCCTGCATTTTTCAATATCCATAGAACTTTTAAAAAAGAAAGTAGGAAATCAGAATCTATTATTCATCACTCATCATTTATTCTCTGGCTTCCGGTTTTGCTTCACTATTATTCATTTAATGGAGGAGCTGCCAATTTTCCAGGACCGACCCACGTTCGAAGGGTACGATCTTGTATTCCCGAAATCTCAGATAATTCTTTCCAGGTATGGGTTTTATGGATGTATTCTATAAGCTTTACACACACGTTTGCCTGACTGTAAACTCGTCTAAGTTCACTATGGCTAATCCTGCCTTCTTCTGTTTCAACTCCCTCACCATCAAGTTTAGCAAACAGTTCCTTTATAGTCTGATTCTTGAACTCAATGCTTACTTTATCATACCAGGCAGTTATTTCAGGCGAAGGCTTTGGGATAATCAAAGGATCAATTACGCTGCGTCCACCATCGGGTGTATAAAAAATGAAGTCATTGTAAACCAAGTTTCCGGAATTTGAAATCTGGATCACATTATACTTTGCATAAGTCACCTGATGCTCATAATCGATATTTTTCATTTTTACAATGGCATTCAGCAACATTCTGACATTTACATCGAAAAAAGAAATAGAAGGCGTGGTAAAGATAACAAGAATATTCTTGAATCTCAAGATTTGAGAAACAGCAGACATCATAAGATTTGCCTGACTCATAAAAGTTCTTGCTGCAGCACCAAGACCTATTTCATCATAGATGATTGCCTGCCCCTTTTCCATCGAGGATAGCTGTTTAATAAAATCCTTTGTGTTATACACAACTCTGGGATTCTTTGCAAAAGAAGGATCAACTCTGCTTGCTATAGAACAGGCAGCAAGAGACTTTCCACTTCCCGGTTCTCCGACAAATACCATTGAATAGGATTTGTTTTTCTCGTTGATTCGTTTTGAGATAGCACCACATATTTTATCAAAACTTTCAGGTGATACTTTAGACATTGCTTTCTTCCCTTTGATGTTGGTTTTTAGTGGCTGGTAGGAATCCTCTTCTATAGGCAAGATCCATCAGGGCTTCATATTTCCCATACATAAAATCATGAGTGTACTTTTCTTCAATAATTCTGACATCATTTGCCGTCTTTCCTTGTGGCTTCTCCATTTTGGCAAGTTTTTCCATTCTCTCTTTGTACTTTGGGTCTTGGAACGGATGCATGATTGTTCCAAGATAATTGATTATGTCATACACAGCACGTTTGTTCCCGTAAGCCTCGTTCTGCATAATCGTAAAGCAAGCCCTAAAAACGAGACCGGAGAAGTCCATTGTAGCTTCTTCAGATTCAGTATAGACTTTACCTCTCATATATCTATATAGTTGCATTATTCTATAAATATATGACTTGAAATAAATGCAATATCCAATGTTTGTATATATTTGTCGCGAATATTTATATTGATTTATAAGCTATATAGCCGTAGGAAGTGATAAGTATGTCCTTAACAGGAATCGCCAAGAAAGTAGCCAAGAAATTAGAAAGGAAAATAACAGCTTTTCCAAACTCCGATAAGGCTAATGCAGGGCTTGTAATGGGTATGCTCGGAACTATCATAGCGGTTATTATCGCTATCCTGATTGGTTCGCAGTTCATAGATATCGGTACAGACATGATGACCGACCAGAACAATTCAGAAGGTCTTAGCGCACTCGATAACCTTGGAACCATATTCTATATGATCATAGGTATTGTCGTGCTCCTGCCTCTTGTTGGTCTGGGTGCATTCGTATTGTACATGTTCGGTGGAAAGAAGCAGTAAACTGCCTCTTTCTCCTGTATTTTTAGAGGTGCGAACATGTATATCGAATATTTCTACGTTCTACTTTTACTGACTTTACTCTGCTTCTTCTATGCTCTTTTGTCATCTAACCTTGAACACAGGCAGATATTCAGTATTCTGTGCATACCTCTACTGATCGGCTTATCCATCAGCTCTCTATCACTTGAAAAAGTGACAGAACACGTAGTAGGTACAGAAGTTATCGAACACACCACTTACATAAGTTCAACCGTTGGTGCCTACATTTTCGGCTTCCTGGCACTGCTTGAAGCCTTGCAGGTATGGCGGCTGTACATTGAGGAGAAAAACAATGCAAGAGAATGATTTTGATTCTATGGATAATGATGCAGCAGTAGCAGCACATGTAGGCACCCTTGCAGGCCTTATTGGTACTGCATCAGATGTACCTCTGGAAATGCAGGAAGAAAACTTCCCTATTCTTAACAAGATCAACCCTCTTTCAAATCTGAATCCGGCAGATGAAGTACTGCTCAAAAGGTCACTTGAGATTCTATGGTACATGAAGGACGACATGAGTTACGAGTCCCTTGTGCGTCTGAGAATGCACTACATTCCTTCGTTGTCATTAGGCCGTAATGGATTTGCAGTTAGGAGATTGACAGAAGTCACAAAATCCATAAATTACAGTGAAAGAGGCCAAGAACAGCAGCAGGGCATTTTCAACAAATTACTTAGGAGGAAATAACCATGTTCAACATGACTATTATCCTCGCAATCCTAGCAGTTGGATTTCTCATAACAACACTCGCAAGCGTAGCTGTAAATATTCTTTTTGTGTGGAGATTCCCGTTCATTCTGAAGGGTCTTTTTGCTCAAAGGTTAGTGTTTTTCTGTGGTATCGATGGTTCAATTCGTCCGGAACCTGCTCGCGTAGAAGGTTATGGAATGAGAACTGATTCTGGAACTTATAACTTTGAACGTGAAGATGTTGTAACCTTCTATGGTATTCCTTCGATCATAGTTTACAGGCCTATAGCTCGTGCTATCAGACCAAACATAGCTCCTATTTTCCGAAAACTCAAGAAAGCAGGAATCAAAAACAAGCGCGCTTATGCTTCCATTCTTGACAGTAAAAGGATGACTCTGGAAGAGTTCAAGCAGACTTTTGAGGTGGTTGCAAGTGAGTAATGATGTACAGCAACCAATTGCAGTAGTTGACGGTGATGAAACAATCCTCTACGGCTATGATGAAAAATTCATCCTGCCGACTAAGTTATATGATGAACTTAAGCAAGGTGCGCCCGTTGCTCCTGAAGGAGAGGTAATCAGACCAATTTCAGTTATTGATTTCCTTACTACGGGTGACAATCCCGTAACAATGAAAGCAATGGTAGCTCGTGAAGTAGAGATTCAACGCCAGGACGATAAGACTCGTCAAAATCTAATTTTGTTTATTCTTGCTGGTGCTGGGATCGCTATTTTGTGTGCAGCTCTGGCTTACATAATGATAACAAAATCAGCAGATGTAGCAAGCGTAGCTGTGCAGAGTGCTGTATCTACAGGAACGGGAGTTTCGATAAAATGAGCTTGCTTGTGACTTTCGTTCTTGGAATGTGGGCTGGTATGTTCATCACCCTTGTTGCAATTGTCGCCATCTCGAAAAATCATCCTATAGTAATGAAAACGGCTGCACTACTCCAATTAATCATACATGGAAAGTGAGAATATGGCATCGTGGACGAAAGATAGTTCTGGGAACTGGAAAAAGTCGGAATCGACTAAAAAGAACTACACGGTGATTGATGGAAAGAAGGTTGAGAAAGTCGCAGAAACTAGCTCTCCATCTGCTACTTCATCAAGCACCTGGAAGAAGGACACAGTAACTCTTGAGGAAGCAAAACAGCAGACAAAGGATGTAGAAAGCGGAGTAATAGACGTAGATAAAGGAACTACTTCGATTGACACGCCTGCAACAACCGAAACCATTTCCTTAGAGCAAGCTGCAGCACAGACAGAAACAGAATCATCTAACAGAGTAACTGTTACAGAATCTGCACAGGCCTCACAGACTCCTACAGAGGTTTCAAAACAGGTCTCCACAATCACAAGCATCGATAATAACGGAAACTATGCTGTCACAGAGGAAACAGTAACTGAGTCTACATACAACAACCTGACAACTATTAAAGCAGGTTCAAGTGTCAAAAGTGCAGCACAGCTTGACCCTGTTGTTAAGACTGAAACAGAATCAATGGTAGTTGAAACGGGATCTGTGAAAAGCCTCTACAGCATAGCTGATCCTATTGATTACTCTGAATTGAATGTGTCTAAATCAGCCTCTACAACTGAAACAGTTCAGCTATCAGATGCTGCAATGACTGCTTTTAGCGAGCAGGAAATAAGTGCTGCAGAGCTTTCCTCCTCCTCAACTACAACTAAGCCTTTTGCTCTTGAAGAGAAATTCAACAATTCTAACACTGAGAATATCATCAACACTACAGCTAATGCTTATGATAGTGTGACTGCTGCAATTGGGAAAACTGTAGTAGTTCCGGCTGCAAAAGTGGCAGACACAATAATTGAGTATGCTGATACCAGTTTAGAATCCTCGGATAATAAGGACTACTCCAAATATGAGCCAACTTCGCTATATGGCGAATCTGAATTTGTTCTTAAAGAAGCTCCCACTCAAACTATAGCTAACGCTACGGCCAACGCTGCAGAAAAAACGGCAGGCTATTATGTGGGTGCTGTGTCTGGGTTTAAAGAAACTGTAAAAGAGACTCTTGATGCAGGAAATGTTTTTGAGGTAATGGATGAGGGGAGCGGTCCCAATTACCAGGTAAACGAAAAGAAGGTATCTGAAACTGCAGCAGCTAAGTTCGTGCTATCAGCAGGAGAAACAATCGCAATGGCTCCGGTAGCCATTCCACAAGCTGCAGTAGAAATAGTTAAAAACCCGGTGTTAGCAACTAAAGACTTTGTTGTTAATACTGGTGAATCCATCATTGCAGACCCTGCTACTGGTCTTGGAACTGTGGCCGGAATGCTACTTACTGGAAGTGTGATCAAAGGTAGTATTGAAGTGGGAAAGACTGGCCTTAAATCTCTTAAGGCTAGTGTCCCTCGAGTTACTTTAGCGAGTGAACCTCAAGGATTTTTACTCAAAAAATCAGGAGTAACAATAGCAGAAGATGTCTCTATTGTTAATGATGTCCTCAAGATAGAAGCCCCTAAAACAGCAGAAACACCAGAAATAAAAATCTTTGCAAAATCCACCGGAAATGGGGTAGCTGATGTTTACTTTAAGTTAACTGCTGAACAGGCTGCGAAAGTATCACAGAACCTAAAGGGTAATATTAGGAATATAAGCACATCTTACGGCTCATTTGTTGAATTTGAACCTACAGGTGTAATCAAAAGCTCTAATATTTCCAGATCAGGGTTAAAGAGTATTACAACTAGAAAGACCCCTGAGCTTATAGGCGATTTTAGCGAAGTAAATAACCCTCTCAGCTTAAAAAATCCCCTTAGGCTCGAGACGAGGGAAAATATACAGCCTGCAAGCGTTAGGGGGGTAAATGTTCCTGAAAGGTTACAGCTTCCTGAAATTACGTATGATCTGGAAACCACAGCAAGAACAGCTTCTGAAACCTTAGCCCTGAAATCTGGCCGTACCTCCTTTTGGGAAAGCGAAGCTGCAGAACTGCTAACCAAGGACAAAAAGAAAACAGTTACTAATGAGATGCCTTGGATGAAGGAAAGAGTAGTTCAGACTAAAGCAGAATTGACGTTTAAAGATCCTTCAAAACTTAGTGTTGATTTCTCCCCTGAATTTGAGAGATTGTATAAGACTGCAAAAGAGCCAGAGAAAATCCCAACTCCAAGGGCTACACTAGAAGCAAGTTTATTAAAAGACTCTATGGTTTCTCCGAGAGCAGCATCTAAAAAGTCTCTCTTGGGTCTTGGTGAATTTACCCGGCCAAATGTAAGCCCTGCAGTAAACCCTCTACCCTACCCAATTCCTCAGGCTAGCCCATTCCCCTCTACAACTCCATTCCCTGGTCTGTCCTCATATACAAAACCAAGTACCAAATCAAAAACAAAGGCTATACCTAACCTGTTCCCTGAAACATCTCCAAGTCCTGATCCTGCTAAGTACATTTCAGACCCTGTAATTTCAGATAGTTTTGTGAAGCCAAAAAGAGGAAGAAAATCAACCGACTATCCTATAGTTCCTTCTTTTGTACCTACCCGGAAGAGTAAAAAGTCAAAGAAAGGAAAGAACTCAAGCTCCGGTTGGGAATATGATCGCTTGTATAACTCCTATGGCGATGCTACTAAATGGAGAGGGTTCTAATGGGAGCAGTACAAACCTGGCTCTTTGCCCTGGCCTCTATTTTTGCTATGGGTTTATCTTACCTCACTCTACAGCCATTTTTTGACTACGGGCTTGAGTTTATGAGAGCAATAGGAGGATATGCAGCAGGAGTTGCAGGTCTTATCGACACAGTTCTGACCATATTCCCTTATGGTTTTGCTGCAGCCGTGCTAATCTATGCTTTCATAGACAGCACCCGGCAAGAAGATAATAGCCAGTGGAGGTGAACCATGAGAAAAATAATCATGGTAGTGATGCTCCTATTCTTGATTCTACTGCCTGCAATGGCAGCTACCAACAGCTACACCAAAACACTGACAACCACCACTGAACTTTCCAATGGTGCTTGGTACACAGGATACACCATATCGAGCGACAGAATGTTAGGTTCAGGCTACGGTGAATACATTTCACCTGCCTTCACAGCCGTCAACCTCACTTCAGGTGACGTGACCTACACCGATGATGACGGCTACAATGCCTTTGATTACGGCTGGCTCTATTCAAACACACTCTGGATCAACTCAACCGATGGTCGCCACGTAACAGGCGGTCACGCCTATTATAACATCAGATACCCTTTCAGCAACGTTGTCAGCAGCACCACTATCCCTGATGCTGTAATTACCGATTCTTCAGGCTCTCATCAAGATGCAACAATAGGAAGCGGTGCAACAATCATGTCATATCTCGGTCATGTCCAAATGGCAAACATCGATTTTGACGGAACCTCTAACGGCTACACTCGTACAAACTTCGCCTATGACTATGACGCTGGATGGTGGGCTATCACAGCCATGATAAAACCCGATGGAACGTCAGGTTCTCCTATAGGTATCAGTGACTCTGGAAGCAATGCTGTAATCGAACTCCAATATGTTGACTCAACTGCTGACTATTGGCAACTCCTTGTCAGAGACCAGAACAACAATGCAGTGTCATCATACAATACCTCAGTCACGATAACCCCTAACGCATGGCACTATGTCGTTATGTATGCAGATGCTACCTAC
>MVQW01000010.1 GCA_002067265.1 Methanomethylovorans sp. PtaU1.Bin073
ATTGTCCGTGTTTTCATTCTTCAGCTTGTTAGTTTCTTTCTTTGCTATGGGTTTAATTCATCCGGCCATGAATTCTATTTTGCTATGGTCTTTTTCGGGTATTGATTATTCATTTTTGTTATCATGGCTAGTTGTATTTACAGTATCCTTCTACATCTACATATATTTAGGTGTTCATTATATCATTCTTCCTTCTTTTTACCACTTTCTCTCTCAAGTACAACTAAACATAAAAATCCCTAAGTTGGTAAACTTACAAATTTCAAAATTTAACATATATCGGTTACAATTTATTGGTATTGCATCATGAATTCGTTTATCCCACAAAATTGATAAACTTCTAAATTTATAAATTCAGAAAAAGAAGGATCATATTTCAGATCCTTTAGATTTTACCAGATAAAAGTGCCTGATTCTTTTTTATTTCTTTTGTTTTCTCATTGAGAATGGATCCATAATCAGCAATAAAAACATTCATTATCCATCTATAGGCTACTGGTTGTTTTTTCGTTTGCAAAGCGATCATCAGAAATTCGAGCATTTCCGCATATTCCGGCCCCAATGTACAACCCGCGAATTTTCCAACATTTGTTCCTCGGGTTATTGGTGGAGCAATGAAAAATCCCATTATGGCCAACCTTTGCTTACGTACCTCTTCATTTTCGTAATCAATTAATTTATTTCTCTCATCAACATCAAGAACAAGCATCTTTTGTCTCAATTCAGCTTCTTCTTTTATGAGACTACCATAATCTTCGAATACTCTGGTTATGATATATTTTAAAGCATCAGCTGTTACTTGCGTTTCCAGGACCATCATTAGATTCTCAACTGGCACAATTTCATGCTCTTTTAGTTTATAGTTTATAGTTATTCCTTTTCCACTACGCCTTGGAATATCAGATAAGGAAAATGATTGTTTTTTATTTGTTATGTGAATTTGGGAAGCCGTAGTAGTTAGAGGAGAAATATCTATTTTATTAGATGGTCTGAGTTCAGTTGTTATGTCATCCTTTCCAGTGATTTTTTCGTCATGAGTAAATTCATTAGGATAAGAATCAGTGATTTCATCTTCGATTGCTGTGTATTCTTGTTCATTAATAACCGAAGGTTCTGGGTTATCACATTGTTTTTGTTGTCTCTTCTCAATAGCTTCAGGTGAGAGTCCAAGCAAGTCATCTAACTCTTCATTAGAACGATTAAAACCATTTTTAAAAGATGATGGTTGTTTTTTCTTCATGTTATCAGTCATTGTTTCCCTCCCATTTTTTGAGGAGTTCTTCAGTGACTCTCATATATGCTTCAGCTCCGGAACTATCAGGATTATGTGAGAAAATTGATTTGTTTGCTGGCATACATTCTTTAAGTGTTATGTTTTTGGGAATTACTGTATCAAGAACCATTCCTTTAATTGCTTCATGCTCTTTAATTGTTCCAAGTTCCTTAAAGAAGTTGGTTTGAGGTTCTGCAACAGTTATTAGTATATATCCAAAATGCAGATTTGAATTCAGGGTTTCTTTGATTCTTTTAAACTCTTTAAACATGGTAGGGATTTTCTTATAACTTGCATAAGACTCAACAGGCATTATCAAAGTATCAGATAATACAAGAGCACCTGAGGATAATCGGGTTCTTTCCGGAGCAGAATCCAATATCACATAATCGTATTTTTTATAATCAAATTTTTCGAAGAGGTCAGATAATTGAAGTATCCCAAGTTCATCTTGGCGAAGCTGATTATCTACACGATCCAGTTTTTCATCAGCAGGGATCACATCAACATTTTCTGCAGTAGATGGATATACACATATAGACAGATCCTGTTTGTCAAATCCATCTGTAAGCGTCTTGAATTCTGACAGATCATTTGGAAGCAAATACGCTGTAAGGTCGGCTTGTGGATCAAGATCAATTGCTAATACCTTATATCCTTTCAACCCAAGAGCAGCTGCAATGTTTACTGCAGTTGTGGTTTTACAGGCCCCTCCTTTTCGATTAATAACCGTCACTTTTTTTGTCATGCATTCACCATCGATATTTTGTAATGGTTATATTACTGATTTAGTATATATCTCTGCCGTCAATTTGTAGTGATTTTTTAATTCTTAAATTTACAAACATACGAATTTTTAAATTCTATTCTGTGACTATCTATATTACATTTCTCTTGTTTCGCTATCTTCCTACTTTCTCCTACTCAATTTAAGTTTGTAAATTTAAATCTACGTAAGTTTATAAATTTTAAAGCATAGTAGTTTTTAAATCAATAAACTTACTAATTTAAAAATGAATTATTATATTCTTCCTTTCATTCTTGTTTTTTCATTTTTTATCGTGTGCGTCTGTATGTTTGTAAATTTAAAAGTTAATATGTTTGCACATCTTTAAATTTAAAAATTCGTGTGTTTATATTCTAGTTGTTTCTGAACAAACGTTATTATGTCTATATTTTTTGATTTGTAAATATTTATTATTTCTAATTTCTTAATTTATAAGTTTACAAACATACCAATTCATATATTTTGTCTTGCTCGCCTTTCCTCTACTTCTCTTCTCAATCCTTTAATCTAAAAATCTTAAAGTTTACAAATTTAAAAATTTAATAATGTACACATTTTTAAATTGAATAATCTACAAATATACAATTTCAAAACGAAACTGAGAATAATTTTAATTCGAATAGTTACTTAAAAATCAAGGAATTCTACAGAGCCGAAATTATCCTCCATTTTATAGCCTTGGAAATAACTTACAAGAAAGAGATATTTATCTAGCTATCGACATTAATAATTTGTTTTCAAAAACATAGATTCAAGTGTATATACTGATCATTATAATTTTCCAAGGTATATCCTTGGTTGATAGATGAACAAGAAACAAGTACAACATACTTTCCCTAAAAAAGCATAATAAGAGAAAAAGGTAAATCGAGTAGATCTACCTTGCAGAATTAGTTGTTCTTAATAAGGAATGAGATGAAATCTGGACTTAGACGGGTTTCTCTTATCATCTTATCAGCGATATCTTCTTCCTGCATTCCATCTAGACGGTACTGCTTTATGCGATCATACACATTCGGGGATATCTCAGAATATTCATTGATGTCCTTTCGGTGACCCCACACATCACCCTCAAGTAGTTCAATACCCTGCATTTTAAGGTACATCGTTGCAGAGGTGGATATAGTTCTCTTGTAAGAGGTTGGAATGTGGAGTGCTTTAACCCCTGGACATTTCATAATAAGTGAGAAAATGTCTGTATTAGATGGTCTGAATGCAAGGTGCACTATCTCTTCATTTGGACTCAATGTATCAATTTCTTCTTTGGAGCTGACAATTCTAATTTTCATCTCTTTATACCTCTATATATCAAAATGATCACAAAATAGATTTTCCACGTAAAATATTTTATAATCGATTTTGCAGGTACATTCCGACTAATCTATTTAAAGTTTATTGTGGTCGTGGGCGATTAATCTAGTGTAGAAGTTAGGAATATAGCTTGAAACTCAAAGATATATGCAAATTGCCCTGCTGTTTTACCCTAAAACATAAGGTTTTGCTGCATAACTCGGAAAGATTCCCAGAAAACTGAACAATTATGCAAGAGCATTTGAGAGCTTATTCACTTCGTCTCCGTGAAAGCAAGGATTTTTACAGAGGCCTGTCGAAATCCGCGAGGATATGTTGTCTTTGAATATAATTATAGCAGATGTGTACAATAGTCTTACATGTATAGTAGATGATGGGACTTGATCTTAAAACGTACCTACTTCGATTTTTTGTTCCCGGTGTAGTATGGCTTTGATGGAGCTTGTAGAGAAAGAGCCGGAGATTGCGAAGATGTTGAGGAAGAGTAGGTGAGGAAATGCCCAAATTATTTTTTTGCTTATTCAGGCCACTTCATAAGATAAAAAACATTTTAGTGCTCAATGTTTTTCATTATTTGTGAAAATAATCTATTTCGCAAATATCTATGAGATTATTTTTCAGACGTTTTTATTTTATATTCCAAATAAATTATTTCGTCTATGAGGATATTTGTTCAACTGAGTCTTATTTCATGAAATGAGTTGTTCAATTTACCGATTCATTGTGAAAATATATTGAGAAATAAAATAAATAAAATATATTTGCCACAATATACTTTGTAAATAACTTTATATTTAATAAAGTATGTATAACCCAATCACTTGAAATTAAACGATTAAGATAATCCATCCATACTAATCTATATTAAACGATTATGGTATTTTTTGCCAATCGTTATATTGCAATTTCTAATTGCGTGGGTTATGGGTGGGAGGAAAAATGAGAAAAAATAAGATATTAATAGCTGTGCTTTTGTATGTGGCCATTTTGGCCTTTGTACCGACGATCAGTGCCGCTGGTTATCCAGTACCTGTGCAGTTCTTCTATGTACCAATACCTGAAGATCAGCATTTGTTAGCACTTAAAACAATTGAATCAGGAGGTGCCGGTACTGCCCCTGGTGAACCCATGCAAAGCTACATTTCGATATCAGCAATTGCTGATAACACCATCATCTATTATGATCAATATGAGAATGGCTTTGAATCTGATATTGGTAATCCAGTCAACATATACACTTCTGCTAACACAGGTGGTACACAGATTTGGGGTGATGGAAACATATCTAACGGATTCCCTCCGGGAGTGACAAGTGATATAATCAAAGCAGGTACGGTAATAGTCTTAAATAATCCTGTTACTACTACCGACTCATCAACTGTCATCAAATATGGTGGCAAAGATAAGATAGCAGCAACTAAGACTATTTCTGTGGTCCGTGCTGGTTGGTCTACGGGACCAAATACTTTAATGGCTGATGCTAATGAAGTATTTGACACTGATAGCTGGGGTACAGATTTCCGTGTTCCTATGGGTGAAGACATTCCTGATAATACTGATTATCAAATGTTTGAGTATACAGGAATGGCTATAATGGCTGGTTATGGAGGAGCAACTGTTAACATAGATGCAGATAACAGCGGAAGTTATGAGACTACTAAATTCCTAGCAGAAGGGGAAAGCTATCTTGTTAACGGTGGTGTAAAGGTAGGTGCTCATATCTCATCTGATAACCCAGTGCAAATAGACCTCATTACTGGTGATAAGGCTTCAAACTATGAAAGTCGTTTTTTCCGTTTGCTACCTACTAATTTGTGGTCTAGCAGCTCCTATACTCCAGTTTCCACGCCTTCTACTGTTGGTAGCCTTACTTGCGGTACAACGGTATGGATTTATAATCCATCTAGTAGTGCCATTACAGTGCAATATGAAAGACGAACTGCGAGCGGTTTGACAACCAGTTCACTATCTGTTCCAGCAAATGGTTATCTCAAACAAGTTCTCACCGATGGATATGGAGCTCATTTCTATACAACAGGTAATAAATTCTATGCATTATCCACTACTGACTCTACAAGTAGCACCTTCAGTAATAATCAAGCATGGGATTGGGGTTTTACTCTTGTTCCTGAAAATTCTCTCACATCACAATTACTCATTGGTCTTGGCATTGGCCGAGATCCTACTTCCGGTACTAACCCCACCGAAAACGGAAACCCTGTCTGGGTGACTCCTATTGGCAATGGCGATAATGCAGTTACAATTTACGTTGATTATGATGCAGATCCGACTACAGGCTCATTTACAGACCCGAATGGTAATAAGTATGACACATCACTCAGTTTATTGGAATGTGAGCGTGCTAAGGTATACAAAACTTCAGGTGACCAGACAGGAATGCTGCTCTACACATTGGATGGGACAAAACTAGCGGGTGCTTGGGGACAGGATCCATCAGCTGCTAGTGCTGCAGCTCCAGGTCTTGACTTAGGTACAGGGGTTCCACCTACGCCTCTATTTGATGCGGGTAAAACTGCCACTTTATCTGAAGATAAAGATAATAATGGTTATGTAAGCCCTGGAGATGTGATCCTATATACTATTGTCATCAACAATATAGCTCGTCTTCCAGTATCTGATATCCTGTTGCAGGATTCATTGCCAGTTGATGTAAGTTACGTTGCAGATAGTACTACTTTATACAAGTCCTTCACTGGAACAACAACCCCTATTACTGACATTGGTTCGACAGCTTTTCCTTTGGATGAAGGCGGGATTATTTTGGATAGTAATACTGCACTTCCTGTCCGTCAGTCATATACAGTGACATTTAAAGTAACCATCAAAAATTTTGTTAACCTTACTCCAGGTGTGACGGAGATAGTAAATACAGGATACGCATCTTCTGATGGAATTAAAGCACCTTTTGAAACTAGAACTCTTCTTTATGGTTCTATTGGTGATTTTGTCTGGGCGGACATTGATGGTGATGGCATCCAAGATGCAGATGAGCTTGGTGTTGCAAATGTGACAGTAAATCTGTTGGATGGTAGTGGTAACCCAGTTTTCGATGTATACGGAAACGCAATGACTACCTTAACAAATGCTACGGGTTTCTATAAGTTCGTAGGCCTGTTGCCGGGTAACTACAGTGTTCAGTTCATAAAACCCACTGGCTATAATTTCTCTCTTCAGAATCAAGGTGTAAATGACACATTAGACAGTGATGCTGACCTTGCCACAGGTAGAACAAATGCAATAACACTATCCGCGGGAGAGACTAATAATATGATGGATGCGGGTCTTTTCAACTCTATTCCAAAAATAGATATTGAGAAGTCTACCAATGGTGAAGATGCAGATAGTGCCCCAGGACCTTATGTTGGAATAGGTTCTACAGTTACCTGGATGTACAATGTTACTAACACCGGTAATGTAAACCTGACAAGTGTTGTTGTAAGTGACAACATGGGAGTTACACCGGTTTATCTAAGCGGTGATAACGGTAACAGCATCCTTGAAGTCGGAGAATCATGGATATACTATGCAACAGGAGTAGCAACTGCTGGTCAGTATGCCAATATCGGTAATGTTACAGCTGATTACAGCGGTACTCCAGTAAATGACAGTGATCCAAGCCACTACTTCGGATCAAGTACAGCTATTGATATCGAGAAATCTACCAATGGTGAAGATGCAGACAATGCTCCAGGACCTTATGTTGGAATAGGTTCTACAGTTACCTGGACTTACAATGTTACTAACACCGGTAATGTAAATTTGACTAATGTTGTTGTAAGTGACAACATGGGTGTTACACCGGTTTATCTAAGCGGTGATAATGGTAACAGCATCCTTGAAGTTGGTGAATCATGGATCTACAATGCAACAGGAGTAGCAACTGCTGGTCAGTATGCTAATATCGGTAATGTTACTGCAGATTACAAGGGTACTCCGGTAACCGATGAAGATCCAAGTCACTACTTCGGTGCCAGTGGTGCTATTGATGTTGAGAAGCATGTGTGGAATGGTACTGGATGGGAAGACGCTGATACTGTAACAGGTCCTTCTCTATCGTCTGGTCCGGTTAAGTTCAAGATCATAGTTACTAACATTGGTAATGTCGAACTTACCGGAATTATCGTAACTGATAGTAAGTATGGTCCGATTACTCTTAGTACAACTACTTTGGGCATTGGTAATTCCACTGAAGCTGAATACAATATGAGCTGGGCTTCTGGCCAACAAGTCAACACTGCCACGGTTGAAGGCTACTACGGTAGTACAAAGTACACAGACAGCGATGATGCACACTACTATGGTCCTGTTTCATTCCAGGCTCAATATGACAACAGATTGCGTGAGTCATCCTCATGCGTGGTATTTTCAAAGGCCACTTATCTGGATGTTGGGAAGAATGTATCTCGTAGCAGGGATGTACTCTGGTTCGACCTTAGCAAGTTCAATAAAACTGATGTCGTATCCAAAGCAACTCTCTCACTTTTCTGGTTTTATCCAGAAGGAGCTACACGTAAGTCTGATACTGTAGTCGATATCTACAGGCCTATTTCCTGGGATCCGAAATATGTGACTTGGTACTACATTAGTCAGAGTAAGAAGTGGCCCATAGTGGGAGGAACTTGGTACGATAAGAACAATGTTTCCCAGGGTAGCACGCCATATGGCTCTGTAACCTTCCCGGCAGGCAAAGTGCCTGATAACAAGTACTATGAGTTTAATGTCACTCAGCTTGTGCAGGAATACATAAATGGCAAGTATAAGAACACTGGTTTCTTCCTCAAGGCAAGAATGGAGAACGGAAACTACATTGCCTTCTACAGTTCAGATTGGCCTAATGCAGATCAAAGACCAAAACTCACTGTAAGTCTTGCGAGTGGTTCAACTCCTACCACACCGGCTGTTGTAGATATTCCACCTGTTGCCAATGCTGGTGCTGATCAGGGTGCTACCATAGGTTCCACTGTAAGTTTCGATGGCAGTGGCTCTACAGATGACAAGAGCATAATGTCTTACTCGTGGGACTTTGACGATGGTATAACAGCTACTGGAGTCTCAGTCACTCACGCATATACAACAGCAGATACTTACAATGTGACCCTCACTGTCACTGATAGTGGTGGACAGACTGACTCTGACACACTAACGGTAGTTGTGACTGAACCAACAACTCCAACTGGAGTTTCTTCCTCATACATGGCTGTAGCTGACAATAGATTGCGTCAGACATCCCCCAAAACAGTTTATGCCACTACCACCTATCTTGACGTTGGAAAGAGTGTATCTACCAGTAGGGATGTGATGTTGTTCGATCTGAGTAGCTACAAACCAACGGATACTGTATCCAAGGCAACCCTATCGCTCTACTGGTATTATCCAGCAGGTGCTACCCGCACTTCTGATACTGTAGTAGATATCTATAGGCCAGCAGTTGAATGGGATCCAAAGTATGTGAGTTGGAACAATCATGCATCTGGTAAGCTGTGGACTACAGCCGGAGGCGATTGGTTCGATAAGAATGGAGTTTCCCAGGGCAGCACACCGTATGCATCTGTGACTTTCCTGAAGGGCACTGTGCCTGACAACAGATACTATGAGTTTGATGTCACAAAGCTTGTGCAGGAATACATAAAGGGTACGTACAAGAACACCGGTTTCTTCATCAAGGCAAGAGATGAGAGTGGAAATTACATTGCTTTCTACAGTTCGGACTATTCAAATGCTGCCATGAGACCGAAACTAACCGTAACTCGATGACAAGAAAATATGACCTTAAGTAGGCAGAAGATATTTTGAGCGATTAAAATCGCTCATTTTTTTTTATTCATATGTTTTTAGTGATATTATATATATTTTATTAACAACTGCTATGTAGAAAACATATTAAATCAACATCATTAGCCTGAAATGTCTGTTATGGAACGATATATACAGACACATTTCGTAAAAATGTCAATTTGATTAGTTCCTCGAAAAGAAAGGATTTCTACAGAGCTTTGGTGTTTTCACTAAGGATTTATTTGTCATTGCGATTATTTGAATAAATACTAATAAATAAAGGATACTGAGTCTACAGACTATTAATATGGATAGTCTCTTGGCTAAAGTGTACACGGTTCAGGTATGAAACTATAGTCAAAAGTACTGTTAAGATTAAAAATTATGTGCTTAATGTGGGCAAGTGAAGACTCGATTTCAGAAGCATATGTGGAGCTTTCATTGTTTGCCTAGTATAATCAAAAAAGAAATAGTGAGGGTTTTGAAATCAGTTCAATAGTAACTGTTCGTTTTGCTTCTATAAGATTATGATTAATTCATTCCTCTTCCAATTCGCATATCCTTTTGTAATCACAATTATAGCAGTTGGGCTGCGCTTTAAGCTCAAAGTCCTCATTCAATATTCTAACTACAGCCTCTTTAACTTTGTCCAGTACAGTAGCAACATTACTCTCTAAAACATCCACCAGCTTCATCTCAGCAATATCGGGATGCACATACATGTGACCAGCTTTGGTAGGCAGCTTTCCGCACTTCCCCTTTACTGCCAAACAATAAAGTGCAATCTGCACATCCTCCTTCAGCTTGTTCTTGCTCAATGTGGTCGTGCCGGTCTTGTAGTCGATAACTATGTAATTCCCGTCCGGTGTCCTGTCAAGCCTGTCTATGGACCCTTCGAAACGTTTTCCCTCGAGGCAAAGGTCGAAATGTTTCTCTACAGCAACTGTCTCATTATGATTATTCTGCTCGAACCGGAACCAGAACTCCAGCATCTTTTCCACCCTAGTGCGTTCCTGTGTTTCCTGGGTAACCGAATGGAAGGCCGAGCTATCCCATATGTCTACCAGCATCTGCATGGCATCGGTCAGCACAGGTGTTCCGCCCTGCATCTTCTGCTTAGACATCTTCTCATAGATTGCATGCACATTCGTACCCACCTGCATATGTGTCTTGCGAGGTGTAGGTATGTGTAACACATTGTTGTACTTGAACTTCAGTGGGCAGTCAATGTATTCTTTTATCTTTGAAGCCGAGAATTTCATGGCAGCATCGATAAGAGCAGGCAGTCGATTATCTACCAAGTCCTGTAACCCGACTGAGTCCTTTAGAGCAACCTGCAAGAATCCTTTCATATCAAAGTTAGCGGGGTCTCCACTTTGTTCCAGCTCCCTTAACTGTGCCAGTACCAGCAGTGATTCAAGAGCTTGTTTAAGCTGTCCCTGTCTGGCATACATGCTTACCATGGTCTCATATTCATTCATCTTGAGTTGTAGAGGAGAATTGGCCGTAAGTCCTAATTGCTGTGCAACGGTGTTAGCCTCTATCAGTTCGACAAGTGAATTTTGCACATAGCCTATATCCTCAAGGAACTGACTTGGCTTTGAATTGTTAGCATTGCCGTGGTATTTTTCTGGGAAGACCAAATACAGTCGCTCTTTTGCCCTTGTCATGGCCACGTATGCAAGCCGCCTTTCCTCCTCCAGGTGTAGCACTTTCTCTTCCTCATCTCGCTGCAATCCTTTGGTAAGTTCGAATGGTACAGTAAAGGTTTTCGTCTGATGTTGCAAAGGCAAATGTCGTGCAGCCATATCACACACAAAAACCGCTTTTGCTTCCTTACCCTTCGACTGGTGGATTGTCATGACCTTCACAGTGTTATCTTCACCCGGCTCTCCATCCTCAATACCCATATCAAATACCAGTTCTAAGTGCTCCATCACCTCCTCAAACTCAGAACAACCATTTATTAGCTCCAGTTCCTCTACCATCCGCACCAGAGTATTCAGCACATAGACGTTCTGCCTGGACTGCCTAGTGTCCTCATGCAACTGTGAACGATATAGGTCGGTCTTATCCATGAGCAGGTGTTTGAGGGTGTAGGAGGGAAGGTGCTTCTTCTTGTATTCAATGAGTTCCTGTAGTCTTTCGATTATCGAACTCATAAGCTCTTTCTGGTCAATGTCGACATCGCCTAGACGGTGCAGCAACACTGAATAGATTCCATCCCCCTGCATGTCATTCTCTTTGGCCAGTTTCCGCGCCATTAGATTGATTTTCTGCAGGCTGTGCTCATTCACACCTTCCCTGGAGAAAAGCTTTGCAAAGGCAATACCATTATTGAACGGGTCAGCAACTACTCTCATGTAGGCCAGTGCTTCCTGCACCACGGGGAAATGGGTAAGCTGCATACTACCCACATATTCTACAGGTATCATCTGGCGCCTTAAAGCATCACTGAACTTCTTGCCGTCAGCACGTTTGCGCGTAAGGATGTAGATATCCCCGGGCTCTACCCTCACATCATCTACAAGCCTTTTTACTTCACCTGCAACCCACTCTGCTTCGCTATCATCATCTGGTGTTTTTACAACCTTCACCAATTCCCCTGAACCATTACCTGATACCAGGTTCTTTTGCTCCCTCTGGGGATTGTTCTTGATAAGGTACTGTGAGAGTTCCACTATTTGCTCTGTGGACCTGTAATTCACATCCAAGGGAATCTTTTCAAGAGAAGGATAAAACTCCTGTAACTGACTGATGTTCGATAGATATGCACCCCTGAACCTGTAGATACACTGGTCATCATCTGCCACACATGTGAGATTCCCTTTATTCGTCATCAGATGGATAAGGTGCAGCTGGGCATAATTCGTGTCCTGGAACTCATCCACTAGGATGTATTCATAACGGTTGCGCACGTTATTCCTTACATTATCCTTCGTTTCCAGCAGGTAACAAGCGATTGAAATCATGTCATCGTAATCTATGAAATTATTCTCCCGTTTGTACTGCTGATAGTGCCTGTAGAACTTCTCAAGGTCTGCCAGCTTCCTCAATCTGTCCGTCTCATCCACACTGATGGCAACATTGGCTGACAGGCTGTTTTCGATGTATAACCTCAGTTCATCCGGTGAGACTAGATGGTCATGGAACTGTGAAACCCCTTCCAACAGGCTGGTGATGAGGTCTGCGGGTTTAGAAGGAATGGTAATGTGCTCAAAATCAAAAAGGTCAATGTTTCTGATACCCCATACGTGAGAATGTTCTTTTGAGATAAGTCGAGTCCCACGATTGATACCCAAATCAAGAGAAAACTCACGAATAAGATTGTTACAGAAAGAATGGAAAGTAGAGACCGTAATATCTGTACCGACGCCGATAACATTTTCAATCCTGTCCTGCATCTCCCCTGCCGCTTTTTCAGAGAAGGTGAGAGCAAGTATCCTGTCAGGAGAGATACCATCATTGATGAACTGCACGACTTTCTCTGTAATGGTCAGTGTCTTTCCTGACCCCGGACCTGCAAGGATAATCAAAGGACCGGCAGTATATGATACTGCTTTTGATTGACCGGCATTAAGTTTAGGCATTAGTACTTCTCCTTTAGAAACTCACTCAGCGACAGAAACGGCAGCATATATTAATGCGGTAAATATGATAGTTCTGCACCTTATTAGAGTATTGTGGATAACTAGGAAGGTACTGAACCGTGAATCTATATGACCTGTTAGAAGATTATTTTACTGATATAGATGATTACTGCAAGAGTTATTCTGGCTCAGTTCATGATTGACATCAATGAAGAATGGATTACAGAAAACAAATATTTATTTATGCGAGATTAAAAACACCCAAGGTACAGCAAAAGTGAGATACTCCCTATTATTTTAAATCATGTTCAAAAACAGGTTGGTAGTGGCATAAACACCATCCAGGTTTTCCTTTCTCTATTTCATGACTACAGTTTCTGTAAGGTATTGGTTTTTCTTTTAATGCTTCATCGATTGTAAGCATCCTTCCATTCAAATTTTGACATCCTTCACACGAATCAACTGAAACTATCTTTACCTTTTCATATCCATCTTGCTTTAGGCTCAATAATTTCATTTTATTAGAATGCAGCAAATATGAAAAGAACTCATTGCCCAGCTTATAGTTCAACAAAGCAAGTTTAAAGTACAGAATATGCAATTCGAGAAATTCTGTTTTTTCTAATAACAGGTCTTCATATAGGCCTATACAAGTTGCAGTGTATGACCCTTTATCTCCCAGTCTCTCGGTTGTGAGCTTATGCTTTGTAAAAAAATCTTCTGGCCCAATCCCATATTCCTTTAAATTGTAAATTTCGTCGGCAGCAATCGATTCATCTTCTGTAAGACAGGTACGGGGAAACAAAAGTCGAGAAGAACGAACATATATGAAACTACCACAATTGGGACATTTTTTCTTCTTCTTTGGAGGACTGCTTAGATTTTCATTGCAATAAGGACAAACTGAATCAAAATTATCATCTGATGAACGGGTGTTTGGAGATATCTCGGCAAGTGGTTTCTCTCCATCCTTTCTCATTTGAGCAAGTTTCTTCTTAACATCTTCATGTGTCGATGACAACAGATTCATAAGAGACTCTTTAAATACTGGACAATCGACAATTGATGGTAATGTCGGTGCTCTTGTATCAGAAGGGAGAGAAATGTTTGCAAAAACCAATTCTTGTTTCTTTTCGAATTTTGCATCCAAACTACAAAGAGGATAATATCGCTTACCAAACTCAGCTTCTAACTTTGATGATAACTCTTCTTTAAATAGTTCTGGACATTTCTTAATGTATCCTTTGTTTTTGAATCCAATTGAAGAAGCCATAGATATAATTTCCTCTGAGGTTATATCCTGTTTCATCAAGTATTTAGCAATCAGAACTAGATTGCTTGGATAATTATCATCCAATGTTTCCAATGCTCTATCAAGTGTGTCTTTGTCTTTATGCAATATAGCAGCCAATACCAGAGCATTCAAAGAGTAACTTTGAAATGAATTGTTTTCGTGATGCTTGCGTAATAGGAGAATAACATCAACAGCATCTTTATAATTGCCATATAACAGGTGTCTTTCAAGCCCATAATAGAAAACAAATACATATCCAATGTTAACTGGTTGTCGAATGTCTTTCAGCCAATTCAGGTAAATCCATCTTTGCTCAGGTGTGAGCTGTTCATATGAAGGGTAATATCCGATATTTTGGTTAGCTGCCGAGAAAGAAGTAGGTTTAATAGGTAATTTGCTTGACAAAAGACTTGGTTCAGTAGTAAATGAAAATGTTACCGTAAATAATTCGTTTTTAAATACTATCTTTTGGTCTTGTTCAGGATTATAATTCTTGAATTTCCCATCTGCAAACCACAGAAATTTAAAGATTTTCTCTTGAGAAGTCAAACCATCAAAATATGTGGTAACAGCATTACTTTGAGATGGGGTGTTCTCTCTTGTCACTTTAATAGGAGCATTCTTATCAGTTTTTGTCCTGAGAAAATCAAACAAACCCACAACATGTCCCACCAATTTATTCTTTTATGTACTTTCACGTCTTACGCTAAACTTTGTAGCCTATAAGTTATAAATCTTATTAGTTGGAACTCTATAGAAAATCTGTTCAAACCCTCATCGACATACCGAAGTAGTCAATCCACCAACATATTGTAAGAGGTATCCATACCCATGAAAGTCATCCAATTCGACGGTGGTGCTGTCCCAAACCCCGGTACCAGAGGCATCGGTGTCATTCTTCTCGAAGACAACCACGTTCTCAAGGAAATATCCCGCAAGCTCGATGGCATAGGCACCAACAACGAAGCGGAGTACTCTGCACTCATAGAAGGTCTGAAGCAGGCACTTGCACTGGGCTGGACAGATATATTGGTGCAGGGTGACAGTAAACTCGTTGTGAATCAGGTGGTAGGCTCATGGAAGGTCAACAAGGACAACCTGAAGCCATTGAATGCAGAAGCAAAGGCACTCTTGTCCAAGTTCCAGTATGCAAAGGTTGAATGGATTCCAAGGGAGCAGAATGCAAGAGCCGATGCAGCAGCATCAAGGACATTGGGATTTGATGAAGACCGGTTCTGATGCAGTACGGAAGTAAACCTAGTTAAAATATCGTAAATATTATAAAATTCAACTATCCTTCACGTTTTTAGAGAAAAGGAAAATAGGATTTAAAATAGGTTTAATTTAAAAAGAAACCGAAATTGATATTATACATAAGAAAGATGCTTATTAATATGTTGCTGATTTATGTGCTGTTGATGTCTAAAGCTTAGGGGTGGTGTCTGTGAGATTATCTTCATCAATGCTTTTTAAAACAATAGAGATTAACGGTCAGTCACTTACAGAGATTATAAGTTGCCTTAAAGCCAAACAATATTCACCTTTAACCAATGAAGGATTTTCTATAGATGAGGTTTCGGATAAAACTGTTTATGCAAACTACATATATGAATCCCCAACACTCATAAGTACATTTGATGAAAACATACTGGGCTATAAGAAAGAAAAAACTGTTATTAAAATTTTAATTTCGTTCTCGATTGATATCTCTCATAATGTCTTGACTATATTTACTAGTTCTCAAAAATCTCATCGATTGATAACGGAATTAGGTAAGGTGTTCAACTTTAAATTATCAATAAGCGATGTAAAGTTATCTCCAAAAACACTCATATTGAAACTTAAAGAGAATAATATTAATTTTGATTTCAAATCTATAAAAGTTGATGACTTTAATTTTGAAAATAAATATATAGGGTCATATTTGATAAAAATATTCGAACAAAGCAGTGCCAACGAATTGATTTCACGTTACTCTGATAAAATTAGCTTTTTTACAGCAAATATTGAATTACATAATGAACATTATGCTATTGGATTTTTCAACAATGGGAAAATTCGAATTTATAATAAACTTGAAGACAACTATGAGTTCGTTGAACAATTGAAAAACATTATTTTTAAAGGTGATTAATTGCCAGAAGAAGAACCTCAAAGAGGCAATCGCTGGACAGAACATGCAGTTCAGCTTTTAACTGATATAGGCTGGACTCAAAGTGGAAGTTCAAATGTAGATATTCCCTGTTCATTACATCGGGACAGACGTCATCCTCATGGAATCGACTTATTTATGACTTATTTTGACCCGTACCAAAATTGTAAGATAGGAATAATTGGAGAAGCAAAAAATTATGCTTGGAGGGGAATAAATAGAAGTAACATTCAAAACTGGATTAATGAATTAATTCAGAAAATTGAATGTGTTCCATACTCAGATGAGTTTTATGAAAGATTAAATTTGAATCATTTGCCTGTGAATACTGGTCTATTGATGATATGGGCTCACGACTCATTTGATAAAGCTGAGTTCATAAATTATCTTAATAACATTACTATCCCAAAGAAACGGAGTATAATACGAATATTTGTGTTGGGGAATCATGAAATATTGAAACTTTATTCTTTAAAACGAAAAGTGGCTGAGATTAGAAGTGTTCAAAATTCAAGTTTTAATATTTTTTATCCAAGTTATCAAGGAAATGATTCTTATCGAGCAACTAACCTTATTACTCTGGAATATATCAAATCTAAGTATATTTTTGGGAAAATGACTCAAATGATTCAATATGCTGGTACTTCTGCACCAACACCAATTAATTGTGCAGTAGTATTCTATTTTGATAAACTAACTTTTGATGCATTGAAACATATGTACTTAGCTTTAAGAAGATTTCAATTAACTGAACAAAAGATTATAATTTATTACTATCTCGACGAGACTGAAAATATCGAACATTTTTCTCCTCATATAGAACAATTCAAACGAGAATATAGTGGTAACGAACGTGATAAATTCAATTTTGAACCTATTGAAATACTGGATAGCGTTCCTTGGAGAGTTGACTAATGTTTGATGAATATCCCGATGTTAACGAAGTGTTTGCATTCTTTGAAAACTTTATCGGATTGGATAATTCGATAGACTTTTTTAAGTCACGAGGTATGTTTTTTGTCTCACTATCAAAGTCAGAAGTAGCCAAATACGGCTCTAAAATAATTTTCGGTTATGAGGATTTTACAGAAATTAAGTCCATTACTGCCACTAAGCAAAACTACAACAAAATCAGCGGCTTTTTAATTATAACAAGGAAAGAAATCGATGAAGTTAGGCAAGTTTTCCGTGTTGGAGAAGTGCTAAAGGAAAAAAATAGTTTGAGCATAAAATCTGTCACATCTGATAGAAATAACAACAAAATTAAAATCTCATATTCATTTGAAAGAAAAGTTCCAGGCAAAATGAGTCTGATAAGTACTGAAGAAAGAGTGGGTACTTTTTGGGTAGAACCTACAGGAGATGAAGGAATACAAATTGCTATTTTCAACCACAAGAAAAACGAGGATTATGTTGAAATTAAAGATATTATTAGAAAGTCATTTGCTAGGACGGATGAATATTGTGATATTGTTCCATTCAATTTAACTAGATATTCACTAGAAAATAGGATTGAATTAATAGATGCCATCCTCAATCATGATTATGATGATTGGACTCTTGAAGAAGTAATATCTATTAGAGTTAAAGCTGGGGAAGAAATATCAGAAGAACTTGAAGACTCTTCAGAACTTGAAAGTACACAAGAGGTTACTGAAGAACTTGAAGACGAATCTGAAGAAATCAATGGCGAAAATGATGTTAGAGATTTATTGAAAGGAATCAATGATGCAATTTTGCAAGGACATGATTTACGCCACAACTCTTTTGTTGTTAAGTGCGAATCTGCAGGATATTATTTCCCAAGTGTTACAATGAGAATGAGCCATACGAGAGAAGCTTACAAGATAGATTTAGAGGTGCAATTTAAATTTAGGCCAGAAATGCCAGAAATCACTATTAAAAACTCATTTATTGTTGAAGATGGTGAAGTAAATCCATATACGCTAAATGAAGAATTTAGGAAGAGTACACTAGATTATTTTTTCCATAAAATAGTAGCAATGTATCGTTCTTTCTAAAAATATAATTCTAATTGAAGAATTTAAGTAGCTCATTTCCAATGTCTATGTATTTGCTAAAAATTAGGAAATACGCTCAATTAAATCCTCATATAAATACTGCCCATTTAGCCTGAAGCTAATTCATCACATGAACCTGTTCCTTACATCCTGACCTGTCAAAACACCACCTCCAGAAAAGAGCCTCTGTAAGCCATCAGGTCCAAGTGTAATCTGTTGTGGTTCTCTTATTTTTGCTTCCACCATTGCGACAAGAGCATCAGCTTCCAAGAAAACAACTTCCTTTATATCAGTTTCCATTTTTATGTTTCTGATAAGGTCATCATCGTAGCCTTTATCAAATGTACTTGAGATTATGAGGTAGTAGATGTTCTTGAACGATTTACGTTTCTTGAGTTCTCGGCTTTGAGTGGTAATATATTCCCGGATAGTCCTATCATCAGTGCCCATTGCATATCCATCTGACCTTACTTTTGCATCCCACAGGATAGCATAGCTGTCATCTAAGGATTCGGCAATGCCATCTGGAACTCGCTTACCACTCATTGATTGACCCATTAACTTAGTATCATAGCCGAGTATCTTAAACGCTATGTTGATGTACTTTTCAAATGGCTTCTATTGTAATGGCAGAATTCTTAGCAGCTTCTCGGAGTTCTTCAGTGTTTGCAGCCATTTGTGGTAAGATTGCTATGATTGGTGGAACATAACTATCTGGTAGACGATTTATTCTTGAAGGCTTTGCTGCTTCACTCTTTTCTTTGGAAGCAGGCGTATCCTCTTGACTCTCATAACTGCCGAGGTTTCCACCCTTGAACCAAAATACGTGTTCAACTTTATAGAGATTGAACTTATCACCGGAGTGCTTAGAAAACAGCTGGATGAGTTCCTCATGAATCCGCTTAAATGTAAGATAATCTTGAGATTGGTCTCCAGATGGTTGCCATAAGTTTAAATCAATCATTGTGTTGACACTGTTTGTGTAATATACCGGCCATTGTTCATTGTCCTGTATTTGCCAGAAATATGATAAAAAGTAAGGAACGCTTGCAAGCTGGGGGGCCTTACGGGGATTATTACCTGCTTCAACAAATTCTTGTCCAAGGCGTTTGACAAAGCTGGTAAACGTCTTAATTCGGCTTGATGCAATATCTTCGTTTTGAGGAACAGTAATAGCAGCTTTCAATTCGGCATCCAGTTCATTCAAGTCTTCTGCAATATTAAAAAACATGTTGAAGAACATCTGCCCTTTTATACCGTTGAAACCCCATAACTCACGATTTGTGGCGTTAATGCTGTTGATTTTAATTTTGAAGTCCGCTAATTCCACTTTACCTTGTAAGTAATCAGAAAGAAGTGGTTTTAGCTCAGAATCAATTAGTTTCACTCTATCTTTGTCCAACTGGTCTTCAATTTCAACAGCAGTTTTGCCATCCGCAAATACCTTGGAGAGATATTCTTTCATGACATCTAATGCAACATTGTTTTGCTGTTCATTTAGTAAAGCCATGTTACCACCATTAGAATTAGTATCTGTACTAAAGTACAAATTATTATGTGCTGTGAATAGAGTCTAAGTATTTTGACTGAACCTGCAATCTTTCCTGATAAGCCCTCGTATGAGCTCTTATCCTTTAGAAATCTGTTTTACAGCTTATAATTGAACTGACCACATATTGGCTGAGTCGTAAAATATAGATAATGTTAAAGAGGTTAATGTTTATAGTTATCTAAAACTTATCAAGTGTGTGACCATGAGCAAGCTTGAAGACCTCCAGCCTAACGCAGCAGTACGTGGTATTCTCCCGGATGCATTAGTGACCGTAGTAAACGTAAAGTGGTCAGGCTCAGATGCCCTTGAGCTCATCTACAAGACACCCGAAGGTAAGCCCGCATCTGAACTTCTTTTCCGTTCAGATGAATCAAGGTTCGAGGTAGTTGAGCACGGCAGGCCCTGGAGCTTTGATGGAGACGGGACTCTCTTCAGATTGGTATCTGAAGCCCACCGTATTCGCCTGGCACACTTGTTTGACCCTGTTCTTGCAGTCCACACATCCATGGTGGACCCTCTGCCACATCAGATAACAGCTGTCTATGAGGCAATGTTACCTCGACAGCCACTACGTTTCTTATTAGCTGATGACCCCGGCGCGGGCAAGACAATCATGGCAGGTCTATTGATGAAAGAACTGGTAGCTCGTGGTGACTTGCACCGCTGCCTTGTGGTCTGTCCTGGCAGCCTGGCCGAACAATGGCAGGACGAACTCTCCAACCGTTTCCACTTACCTTTTGAGATACTAACTAATGACAAGCTGGAAGCCGCACGTACAGGGAATTGGTTCATGGAGAATGACCTTGTAATTGCGAGGCTGGATAAGTTATCACGCAATGAAGATGTTCAGGATAAACTCAAGGTACCAGAATGTGCCTGGGACCTCATCGTATGTGATGAAGCTCATAAAATGTCTGCCACATTCTTTGGTGGTGAAGTCAAATACACTAAACGTTACAAGCTCGGACAGTTACTTTCCACCCTTACAAGGCACTTCCTGCTGATGACAGCTACACCCCACAACGGCAAAGAAGAAGACTTCCAGCTATTCATGGCACTGCTTGATGGTGACCGCTTTGAGGGTCGATTCAGAGATGGGGTACATGCTGCAGATGTATCTGACATGATGCGAAGGATGGTTAAAGAGAACCTGTTCAAGTTCGATGCCACACCTCTTTTCCCGGAAAGAATTGCCACAACTGTTCCATATAAACTATCAAACAAGGAGGCTCTGCTCTATAAAGAAGTCACTGAATACGTGCGAGAAGAATTCAACCGGGCAGAGGCATTACAGAACGATAAGCGTGCAGGTACTGTGGGTTTTGCCCTTACTATTCTGCAGCGTCGTCTGGCATCTTCTCCTGAAGCCATAGGTCAATCATTACGCCGTCGTCGCGAGCGCCTGGAGAGCAGGCTGAATGAATTAAAGTTACTACAACGTGGTTCCCAGACATATCAGATATCTGAATTACAGGGTACCAGAATACTGGATGCTGAGGATGTGGAGGACCTTGAGGAAGCACCTGATAATGAGGTACAAGCTGTTGAAGAGGAGGTTCTTGACCAGGCAACTGCAGCTCGTACCATTGATGAACTAAAGGCTGAGCTTGAGACTCTGCGAAGGCTGGAAACTCTTGCAGGGGATGTTTGTCGCAGTGGTGAGGACAGAAAATGGCGTGAGCTTGCAACCCTGCTGGATGAAATATTTACACATGCACCCAGTGATAACAGCTCATCTGATACCTCAACTGCAAAGGCAGTTCCAAGACCTGTCTCGTCACCACGTCAAAAACTCGTTATTTTCACTGAGCACCGTGATACTCTTACATATCTGGAAAAACGCATCACTACCCTCCTTGGCAGGAAAGAAGCTGTTGTGATGATTCATGGAGGCATGGGTCGTGAAGACCGGGCAAAAGCTCAGGATGCTTTCAAGTATGACCCTGAAGTACAGGTATTGTTAGCCACGGATGCAGCTGGTGAAGGTATCAACCTGCAGCGTGCTCATCTGATGGTCAATTACGACCTTCCGTGGAACCCCAACCGTATAGAGCAACGTTTTGGACGTATCCATCGTATAGGGCAGACCGAGGTTTGCCATCTGTGGAACCTGGTGGCTGAGGAAACAAGGGAAGGTGATGTTTATCTCACGTTATTGGAGAAGCTTGAAAAAGCACGTGAAGCTCTGGGTGGACAGGTATTCGATGTGCTGGGCAAGCTCCAGTTTGAAGGTAAACCCCTACGCGATTTGCTCATAGAGGCAATCCGCTATGGTGAGAAAGAAGAGGTACGTGCCAAGCTTACTCAAGTTGTATCTAATGCATTTGACCGGGATAATCTACAGGACCTAATTGAAGAACGAGCCTTGGCTCGCGATTCCATGGATGCAAGCAGAGTGTACCGTATAAGGGAAGAGATGGAACGTGCAGAGGCCAAAAGGCTGCAACCTCACTATGTAGAATCATTCTTCATGAAAGCTTTCCCGCTTCTCGGTGGCTCAATAAAACAGCGTGAGCCTCGCCGTTATGAAATTACATACGTGCCTTCCATCGTCCGTAACCGTGACAGACTGATAGGTAGAGGAGAGCATGTGACCCAAAGGTACGAACGTATTGCCTTTGAGAAGTCACTGGTATCGCTACAGGGACAGGCTCCTGCAGCCTTTGTATGCCCTGGAAATCCATTGCTTGATGCTGTCATTGACCTCACACTTGAACGTAACCGTGACCTTCTGCGCCGGGGTACCATACTAGTGGATGAGCGGGACTATGGTACCGAGCCGCGCATGCTTTTCTATCTGGAACATGCCATTCAGGATGCCAGTATCACCCATTCAGGTGAGAGACGTGTTATTTCCAAGCAGATGCTGTATGTTGAGATGAACGAAGCTGGTAACACAAGACATCTGCATTACGCACCATACCTGGATTACAGACCTCTTGATGCGGATGAAACCAGTGTTGATGAGTTCCTTTCCAGACCGGAATGTGCATGGATAAACCGTGAATTAGAACATAAAGCCCAAGGATATGCTATTGCACATGTCGTTCAGGAACATCTGAACGAAGTGCGTGCACGTAAGATGGAACTCATAGATAAGACCGAAGCTGCAGTGAAAGACCGACTTACTAAGGAAATCAGTTACTGGGACCATCGTGCAGAAGAGTTAAAGCTGCAGGAGCAGGCAGGTAAGGTCAATGCCAAACTGAATTCAGGGGAGGCACGCAAGCGTGCAGATGCTTTGCAGGGACGCCTCCAGAAGCGGATGGAGGAACTGAAACTCGAACGGCATATCTCGCCATTGCCTCCTGTGGTTCTGGGTGGTCTGCTGGTGATACCAATAGGTTTGATAGCCAAAATGACAGGTAAACCTCTACCACCACCTGTGGATACCAATGAAGTTGGTGCTCGCGCTCGTGCCATAATTATGGATATTGAGCGCACTCTGGGCTTTGACCCAATAGACAGGGAATATGAGAAAATTGGTTATGATATCGAAAGCATAGTCCCTGGTACTGGCAAGCTACGGTTCATTGAGGTGAAAGGGCGTGTCTCAGGTGCTGACACGGTCACTGTGTCCACAAATGAGATACTGTATTCTCTTAACAAACCAGATGATTTCATCCTTGCTATTGTGGAATTTATGCAGGATGGTAATCATCATGTCCATTATCTAAGCCGTCCTTTCACACGTGAACCCGATTTTGATGTGACCAGCGTGAATTATAGCTTTGCAAAATTACTCTCTCGTGCGGAGGCACCGAGATGAAATCTTCTAAATCAAAGAAAGGAAGCATGGAGAAAACTAACGCCATCCCTAATGAACAGGCTTTTTCCGAAGTTGTGGAGATGATTCGGTCTGCACGACAGAAAGCCTTGACCGCAGTCAATACTACACTTATTGACCTCTACTGGCAATTAGGAGAAACCATAAGCCGTAGGATTACGACTGATGGATGGGGTAAGGGTACGGTAGGAGCACTATCATCATATATTCAGGTACAAAACCCTGGAGTGAGGGGTTATTCTCCACAAAACCTCTGGAGGATGCGCCAGTTCTATGAGACCTACCGGGATTATCCAGAACTCTCAACGATGTTGAGAGAATTGCCATGGTCTTCTAACCTGCATATACTTGCCAAGACAAAGATGCCGGAAGAACGTGAGTTTTATCTGCGTATGGCCACACAACATCGCTGGTCAGTGCGGGAAGTTGCTCGTCAGATAGACAGCGCTCTGTTCGAACGGGCAGTACTGAATCCACCAAAACTCTCAACAGCGTTGAGAGAAATGCATCCAGATGCAGATAAAGTATTCAGGGATGCTTATGTTGTCGAATTCCTCGAACTGCCTGATGGACATCTTGAGGCTGACCTGCATAAAAGCCTTATAAATAATCTGCAGCGTTTCCTTACAGAACTGGGTCATGATTTCTGTTTCATAGGCAGTGAAGTACCTCTTCAGGTAGGGGGCAGAGATTTTGCATTAGATATGCTGTTTTTCCATCGTGGACTCAATTGTCTGGTAGCCATCGAATTAAAAATAGGTGAATTCCAGCCTGAGCATCTTGGAAAATTGGATTTCTACCTTGAGGCTCTTGACAGGGATGTCCGAAAGCCACACGAAGGACCATCCATCGGTGTGCTTCTCTGTGCCAGTAAGGACAACGAGGTCGTAGAGTATGCTCTCAGCCGTTCACTCTCTCCTGCTTTGGTTGCAGAATACCAAACCCAATTGCCGGACAAGAAGCTGCTACAGGCCAAATTGCATGAGTTTTACACACTAACTGAAAGTACAGAAACATCGGATGAAGATGTGGTTGATGTATGAATTACTGTAGCATTTGATTTTGTTTATAGAAAGGAGAAGACAGCATGAATGAAGAACGCTCGCATATAGACCCCGAAGGACGGTATCCATCTGATGGACTGCGGAGAGTTGAACAAAATGCTGTGCGGGTGTTGGACCTGTTGTCAGGTATTGTTGTGGAGCGTACGAGGGATTGCATCCAGATTGATTACGGTGGGGAAGAGGGCATTGTTATCCTTGTAACAGCAGAAGCCATTGAGCTGAGATTTCCGACAGTTGAGTGGACTATGGGTGCCTATGGACCTGCTACATCAAGCCGGTTATGGAAGCGTGTGGAATGCTGTGAAATGGATGATGTAGAATTAATATCCTTATTGAATGATGCTCTCAAACAGAGAAAAAGTGAATTTAAGAAGTGTCGTTACTGCGGGAGAGAAAAACCACTAGAGCATATGCACTCAAGTGATGTCTGTCAAGGCTGCGCTGAAAAACACTTAGGAGTTGTTCATTAATGAAAAAGAAACTGATAGAAGTCGCTTTGCCGCTGGAAGCTATCAGCAAGGCTTCAGCAAGGGAGAAATCCATCCGCCATGGACATCCAAGTACGCTGCATTTGTGGTGGTCACGGAAGCCCACTGCTACAGCTCGTGCAATTCTTTTTGCGCAGATGGTGGATGACCCTTCAGCACATCCTGAGCTATTCCCTACTGAAGAAGAACAGGAAAAAGAGCGTCAGAGGTTGTTTCAGCTTATAGAAGAACTGGTATTATGGGAGAATACAACTAATGAACAGGTACTCAACAAAGCAAGAGAGGAAATACGTAAAAGCTGCATTCCTCCTGCTCCTCCTGAAACAGAAGACCTCTCTAAAATATGGGACTTCGCACTCAAATACAATGCTTATGATAAATTAGGCTCACTTGAAGCAGTTTCAGAGCTTTGCCAAGCAAGAGAAAAAGAATATCTCAAAACAGGGAAGTGGACAGGGACACTCGATGAACTAAGAGCATGTCTTTTCTTCGAACAGCGAAGATGGCGTCATTTTGATGAAGAACCAGATGGTGAATCATTCCAAAGCATACTGCAACTCTACAGGAATATTCGCCAGCGATGGAACGAAGCAGAGCCCGAAGTACCTGCTTTCCACGACCCATTTGCGGGGGGGGGTTCTATTCCCCTAGAAGCGCAACGGCTGGGACTGGAAGCTTATGCATCAGACCTTAACCCAGTGGCTGTGCTCATAAACAAGGCCATGATTGAAATCCCACCTAAGTTTGCTAATAAACCACCTGTAAACCCTGAGTCTCGGAAACAGAAAGGAATAGCTCCAGGTGGCTGGAAGGGTGCACAGGGACTTGCCGAGGATGTCCGTTACTATGGCAAATGGATGCGTGATGAAGCAGAGAGGCGCATTGGTTATCTGTACCCTAAAATAGAAATCACTGAGGAAATGACAAAAGAAAGGCCAGACCTTAAACAGTATGTTGGTCAAAAGCTTACTGTAATTGCCTGGTTATGGGCACGTACTGTGAAAAGTCCGAATCCTGCCTTTGCACATGTTGATGTACCTCTGGTTTCCACTTTCATGCTTTCTACAAAAGCTGGTAAGGAAGCATATGTGGAACCGGTTATTGAGGATAATAACTATAGATTCACTGTGAAAGTGGGGAAACCTAAAGATTCTGAAGCAGCAAAGAATGGAACTAAATTCGGCCAGGGAAAAGCATTCAGATGCTTGTTTTCTCAAACACCAATTGATTTTCCATATTTACATAGCGAAGCAAAATCTGGACGTATGGGACAACGAATGATGGCTATTGTAGCAGAGGGGCCTAAAGGTCGCGTTTATCTATCGACATCGACTATTATAGAAGATACGGCTAATATAGCAGAACCAAAAGAAGTGCCAGATACAGACTTACCAGAAAAAGCACTTGGTTTCAGGATTCAAGAATATGGGATGGTCAAATGGAAGCACCTCTTTACTAATCGCCAACTCATGGTATTGACAACATTCTCCGACCTCGTACTCGAAACATGCAAAAAAGTTAAGCTTGATGCTCTAAATGCTGGATTAGAGAATGACGATTCTAGCCTTTATTCAGGGGGTATAGGAGCGCAGGCTTATGCAGATTCTGTGGCTGTGTATCTGGCATTTGCAATATCAAAAGTTGCTAATATAGGTTCATCGATAGCGTCTTGGATGAATGACCGGGGTGCCTTCCGTGAGACTTTCGCTCGTCAAGCAATCCCTATGTCTTGGGAATTTGCAGAAGCAAACCCATTCAGTGGTGCTGGTGGAAGTTTTGAAACTGCACTTGATAAGGGTGCTATGGTCATTGATGCGTTCCCAGCTAATATGCATGGTCACGCTTCCCAAGCGGATGCTGCAATACAAAAGATATGTAACAATAAAGTGGTTTCTACTGACCCACCTTACTATGACAATATCGGCTATGCTGACCTGTCGGACTTCTTTTACGTTTGGCTACGCCGCTCTCTTAAACCAATTTGTCCTGACCTCTTCACTACACTGGCTGTACCTAAAGCAGAGGAGCTTGTTGCCACACCATATCGCCATGGAAGCAAGAATGCAGCCGAAAAGTTTTTCTTGGAAGGTATGACCAAGGCCATGCATCGGTTAGCTGAGCAGGCGCACCCTCTTTTCCCCGTAACCATTTATTATGCCTTCAAACAATCAGAAACTGAGAAAGAGGGGACATCTTCTACTGGATGGGAAACATTTCTGGATGCAGTTATCCAAGCAAATTTTGCACTAACTGGTACTTGGCCAGTACGGACTGAAAGCAACGGCCGTATGAGAGTTCAAGGTAGCAATGCCCTTGCTTCCAGCATAGTTCTTGTTTGCCGAAAGCGTGACCCAAATGCACTCACTGTCACTCGTAGAGAGTTCCTAACAACACTCAAGAACGAACTACCTGAAGCTCTGAAACACCTGCAGCATAGTAATATCGCTCCCGTGGACCTTGCACAGGCAGCTATAGGTCCTGGAATGGCAGTTTATACACGCTATTCCAAGGTACTGGATGCCGAAGGAAAGGCCATGACAGTGCGTGAAGCCCTTGCACTTATCAACGAGACACTAGATGAAGTCCTGACCGAACAAGAAGGAGATTTCGATTCAGACAGCCGCTGGGCTCTTGCTTGGTTCGAACAGTACGGTTTCAGCATGGGGAAGTATGGAGATGCTGAGACACTATCCAAGGCAAAGAACACCAGTGTATCTGGTATGGTAGATGCAGGTATCCTTGAATCTCGTGGGGGCAAAGTGCGTATGCTCAAGCCTGCTGAGCTACCTTTGGATTGGGACCCCACTCAAGATGAACGTTTAACGGTATGGGAAATGGCGCATCATCTTATCCGTGTACTGGAAGCAGGTGGAGAGACCGCTGCTGCAGAACTTGTGGCAAAGCTTGGCAGCAGGGCAGACACTGCGAGGGAACTGGCTTACCGCCTTTACGTATCATGTGAACGCAAGAAACGAGCTTCAGAGGCACTTTCGTACAATGCTCTGGTACAGAGCTGGCCCGAGATAATGAGGCTTGCAAAAGGAGAAATGGCCTTGCCAAAAGGACAGATGCATCTAATCGAGGAGGAGGAATAATCCGATGTCAATGACCAACTATGAACGTGTGGGAAGAGCGCTGGAACTACTCAAGGTCGGCCTCGGACCTTTTGTACAGCGTGAAATGGAAAGTACATATCATGAGCAGGCACACTCAGAAGCTGTCCAAGTTCTGGGCGAAGACTTGCTGCCTGCCAACAAATCCATTGCA
>MVQW01000011.1 GCA_002067265.1 Methanomethylovorans sp. PtaU1.Bin073
CAGGGTGATATGATGGGTGGAATGGATAGGGAAAATGTCTGGAAATTGATATCAATTGTTGAATTGCTCATTGCCGGCACTGTCGTCGTTCTGGACCTGTTCATCCCGACTATCATTATTCTGGGAATTATCGCAATCTCGTTTTTGATCCGCAAAGAAAAACTGCAAACTTTAGGTTTCAGAAAAAACAGTAGCTGGCTTAAGATGGTAGCCACTATTATAGTATTAGTGATCATCTGGACTTTTTTACATCTGAGCATATTCATGCCGGTACTGAATCACTTAACCGGAACAACACAAGACTTGAGCGCATTCGAAAACCTGAAAGGAAATTTCAACCAGTTGTTGTTCTTCCTGGCGCTGACATGGACTTTAGCTGCATTTGGAGAAGAGATCGTGTATAGAGGTTATCTCCAAAAAAGGATACGGGATCTCTTTGGGGATACAAGGATCGGGATAATTCTTGCTGTGGGTATTTCTTCTTTACTATTCGGACTTGCACATACGGAACAGGGAACAATAGGGGTCATTCTCACTTTTCTGGATGCGATTTTCTTCAGCCTGATAAAGATGCATTACGATAACAACCTATGGGCTGCGATCATTGCTCACGGGGCAAGCAACACTATCGGCTTGGTTGGATTCTTCTTTTTAGGTCCGATGTATGGGTTGTGGTAAAGTTAGCTATGTAGAGATCATCAATTTTTTGCTAAAAATGCAGATAAGCACAGATGCACGTGGGCAATGCATCTACACTTATCCATATACATCGTGTGTTTCCTAATCAATTGATCCATACGATTTCTACAGGTGTCTGCCGGGTAAGTTCAGACGTTATGAATATAAAGTAAGGGCTACAACTATAATTTATCTTACGAGTAGTCGTATTATTGAGAGGAGTATTGTTATGGCTGAAAATAATTGTAGTAACTGCAAGTTGCGAGCAAAACATGATAACAAGCCGAAGTCTCTTGCCGGGCGATTCTGGCGTTGGCACATCAACTTTTGCCCTGGTTGGAAAAAATATTTTACGTCACTTCCACCAGAAGAAAAAGCAAAAGTTGCTGCGAAATACGATTTTAAAAAGTATCAATAAAAAGAAGGATCTTTACAGCATTAAGGGTAAATTCGTATTTTTAATATCTATTATCTTTCTGATAAATGCTTATACAATTCTAAAAGGAGGAGGTACCTGCCCTCTAGTATCCAGGTACCTCTGTGATGTCATCTTTACTTTCTAATCATGTAGATTGCCACTGCAACCAAGAACATCAATAAGAGACGTTGCTTTCAGATACTTCTTTACACTATTATCATTCCTGCTCAGAGAAAGTTGAAAATAAAAACCTATTCGGAAGAACTATCCTACCACTGATTTATGGGGGATGACTTTTAGAAAACTACTAATAATTTGAAAAACCTTACAAAAAAGGTGCTATAAAAATGTCCTTTCACGTCATGCTGATCCCCACCCTGGGCTGTCCAGGAAACTGTAGTTACTGTTGGAGTTCTGAGGAAAAATCCCCTATAATGAGCATTGAGACCATAAAAGAAGTAGTTGAATGGCTCAAAAATTTCAGGGAAGATTCGGTTACCTTTACCTTCCATGGGGGGGAACCGCTCCTGGCAGGCGCGGATTTCTACAGGGAGGCTTTACCACTCCTTGCTGAGGGGGTAAAGCCGAAGAAAGTGGCTTTTGCCATACAGACTAACCTCTGGAAGATGACAGACGAAATAGCTGAAATTTTTGCAGAATATGACATTCCCATCGGTTCCAGCCTTGACGGCCCGAAAGAGCTTAATGATTTCCAGAGAGGAGAGGGATATTTCGAAAGAACCATGCGTGGCTACAGGATAGCAAAAGAACACGGACTTTCCGTAAGGTTCATCACCACTTTCACATCTCATTCTGAAAAATATAGGGAGGAAATTTTCAATTTTTACCTGGAAAACGGCTGGATCCTTAAGTTCCATCCTGCTCTTCCCTCTTTACGCGGCGACGAACCCGAAAAATGGGCTCTTGACCCGGAAGAATACGGGAAGCTCCTGATCTACCTCCTGGACAAATATCTGGAAAACATGGACCGGATAGAGGTCATGAACATCGACCACCTCTGTAAAGGCGTATTTAGTGGTAAAGGTGCTGTCTGCACCTTCGTGGACTGTATGGGAGATGTCTTAGCCGTAGGCCCTGACGGAGGCATATATCCCTGCTATCGCTTTGTAGGTATGCCAGAATATGTCATGGGCAATGTCCACAACCACCCAAGCATTGAAGAACTTGCAAAGTCAGATGCCTGGAATCTCATGTTCGATTACAAAGAGTACGTGGACCAGAACTGCAAGGACTGCGCCCATATTACATACTGCAGAGGCGGCTGCCCTTACAATGCCATAACCCCCACCGGCGGGGTAATAAAGGGAGTAGACCCCCACTGTGTCTCCTACAAGATGATATTCGATGAAATAACCGAGAGGGTCAATAATGAGATGTTCGGGGGTCCAAGCATGGAAATGGGCTTCTTCCAGAACCCTATGAAACCTTCAAAGCCAGGAATAATGTCCCTGATGTTCAAGAAAACATGAGTGGAATAGGTCCTGTGTAATGCAGTAAATCTATATCTTTTCTTTTTTGTGTTGTAGTTAGTAAAAAAGAGAAATTTACCCTTATCTTGCACACTCGGAACAGGGAACAATGGGGATCATTCTCACTTTTCTGCATGCGATATTTTTCTGCCTGATAAAGATGCATTATG
>MVQW01000012.1 GCA_002067265.1 Methanomethylovorans sp. PtaU1.Bin073
ATGGAACATAGAGCTCATCGACCGGCAGGACGAGTTCTATAAGCTCTACGTGAAGAACATCATCACCCGTAATGATAAGGACAAGATAGCAGTCATCATTTCCGATGCCATGCGCTATGAAGTAGCTGCAGAGCTGCAGGAAGTCTTAAACAAGGACACACGAGGCACAGTCGAATTAAAGTACATGGCAGGATCCCTTCCATCCTACACAAAACTCGGTATGGCAAGCCTGCTTCCCCATGACAGACTGGAATACAACAACCAGTTGATATTTGCAGATGGCATCAGCACCGAAGGCACAGTGAATAGAGGGAAGATCCTGGAAAAAGTAACAAAGGACTCAATTGCCATAGACTATGAAGAGTTAATGAATCTAAAAAGAGAAGATGTCCGTGAAAGATTCAAAGGTACAAGGCTCTTCTATATCTACCACGATAAGATCGACGCCATAGGTGACCATTCAGCTTCTGAGCACGAAGTGTTCAATGCAGCTGAAGACGCTATTTTAGATATCAAGAAGATAATTGAAAAACTGACAAATTCTCAGATACTGAACAATATCCTGGTCACAGCAGACCATGGTTTCATCTACCAGAGAGATGAACTGGAAAACGTCGATAAAGTCGAGACCGGAGGTTTCGACAAGCAGAAGATCATAGCATCCAGTAAACGCTTCATCCTGAGCGAGCAGGATGTTGACCTCATGAACGTGCATAAGTTCAACATGGATTACGTGATCAAATCCGGGCAAACGATGTTCGCATACGTACCCCAGGCAGACCTCAGGTTCAAGATGCAGGGCAGCAACAAGAATTTCGTACACGGTGGAGCTGCACCCCAGGAGATAGTCATTCCGGTACTCAAGTATTCCTACAACAAGACTGCAGATCTTGAAAGAAAAGGCATTAAGTACGGCAAGGTCGGTCTGACCGTAACCAACGCAAGCAGAAAGATAACAAGCAGCCCGTTCTCTATAAACATCCTGCAGACCGAAAAAGTGACGGATAAACTACAGCCCAGAAGGTTCAAAGTAGCTCTTTGGAACAGGGATGGGCACGAATTCAAGGTAAGCGATGAAAAGCTTGTTATTGCTGAAAGCTCATCTGATGAGCCAGCAGAAAGACAGTACAAAGTAACCCTCACCTTAACCGGCGAAGTAGAGAACAAGTTCTACTACATACGCCTGATAGACGAAGACCCCACAGAGATCAACAAGGACATCATCGATCCCATACCCTTTGAAGTGGACCTGTTGATAGTAGATGACTTCTGATCTAAATAAAGGAACATTGGTGGACACCCATGCCAGAAGCAGACACAGACATAACAACTGACAGGAAACTGAACACGTATTTCCAGGGCAGAGTGGTCAGGAAAGACCTGACAAAGCTGGTAAAAGTAGGTCATAATGTCCCCGTCTATGTCCTGGAATACCTGCTGGGTGCGAATTGCGCTACCGATGACGAAGAACTCATAGAGCAGGGTGTAAGAAAAGTAAAAAACATCCTCTCAGAGAACTACGTCCGCCCTGATGAGGCAGAGAAGATCAAATCAAAGATTAGGGAAACAGGTTATTACACTATCATCGATAAGGTCTCCGTAAAGCTGAATGAAAAAAGAGATATCTACGAAGCTGTTTTCTCGAACCTCGGTCTTTCCAAGGTACAGGTAGACCCGGAATATGTCACAAAGTACGACAAACTCCTGGGCGGTGGCATCTGGTGTATCATTAAAATGGAATACAGCGCTGAAATGCTGCCTTCACCTTTTGTCATTGCGAGCCTCAAACCCATACAGATCCCCAACATCAACATCTCCGAGATCATTGACCAGAGGAAGAACTTCACCAAGGAAGAATGGATTGATGTGCTCCTGCGGTCCATAGGTATGGAGCCCACGCAATTGGAAACTCCTGCAAAATGGCATTTACTGGAAAGGCTTGTTCCTTTGATAGAGAACAACTACAACCTCTGTGAGCTTGGTCCAAGGAGCACAGGCAAATCCCACGTTTTCAAAGAAATATCTCCTAACTCCATCCTCATCTCAGGTGGCCAGACAACAGTTGCCAATCTCTTCTATAACATGGGTACACGCCAGGTAGGGCTAGTAGGCCTGTGGGATGTTGTAGCCTTTGACGAGGTTGCAGGTATCAAGTTCAAGGACAAGGATGGCATCCAGATCATGAAGGATTATATGGCATCCGGTTCCTTTGCCCGTGGCAAGGACCAGATAAATGCCAATGCATCCATTGTATTCGTAGGTAACATCAACCAGAGCGTTTCCTCGATGCTCAAGACCTCGCACCTGTTCTCTCCTTTCCCTGAAGAGATGAACAACGACAGTGCATTTTTCGACAGGATGCACTACTACCTTCCAGGCTGGGAAGTTCCCAAGTTCAGACCCGAGCATTTCACCGACAGATATGGGTTCATAGTGGATTATCTGGCCGAGTTCCTGAGAGAGATGAGAAAACGTTCATTCACTGATGTGCTTTTCAAATACTACAAACTCGGTAACAACCTGAACCAGAGAGATGTTATCGCTGTCAAGAAAACGTTCTCAGGTCTTGCCAAGCTCATCTATCCCGAT
>MVQW01000013.1 GCA_002067265.1 Methanomethylovorans sp. PtaU1.Bin073
TTCCTTACATATATTGTTCCGTTGTTAGTTATATCTCTCAGATCAATGGAAACTCCTTCCTTAACTAATTCTTTCTTGATATCGCCCATAACAGCATTAAATTGATCCTTTTCAAAAGTATAATTAACACCGAATTCCATCATTTTAGCTGTACGAATCTCATTGTTTCTGATAGCTCGGCTAATATCTTTGAAAGAAACAGATTGTGCAACCATTGTTAATGATCTTCCAGATAGAATTCCAGAAAGAATCGGAACATTGTAGGTATTCTCTTCAATTGTTCCAATTAATGCTTTATACCCTGACCCAAACATAAACTCTTCAGCATTACGAAGATTCCGATCTATATAACTTAGGACATTCACTTCAAAGTTTCCACTAACTAGACTAAGGCTTGCAGACATCATTACAGGACCAACCATTCGATGGGCTCCTTTTTTGATCTCTTCTGTTATTATCATAGAAAGGGATTTTGATGGACCAACTGCTTGCGAACTAAAATATGCTTTTTTAGTAAATGAATTAGAGCCTGAACTTACATACCGATCTATTGCCTCAAGGATATTATCTTTTATTTCCTCAAACGCCTCAGTTACAGATGTAAACGAATACCCACCTGATCTACTAGCAGCTTCAGAAAAAGTATTGCCTATACTATTAGATATCCCTGAAAATTTCTGCGATGCATTTGTCATACTCTCCGAAGCACCCGATATTGAGGTATGAATCTTGCCAGCAATTGATCCTGCAATTGGTCCTGTAGAAATCAAATTTACAAGGGTATTTGTTCCAACCATGAAATTAGCTACTCCTTCTCGTTTTTCGGCAATGCACATCTCAAGTCCAGTAAAAGGAGCCTCTATAATTGATCCGATTGCATCAAATACTGAATGTTCTCCCCCGTTTGAAAAAGTAAAGGATTGGAAAGCAGACATTAGCCCTGAATTTAACCTGGATGAACTGTGTAATTCACTAATCACTTTTCTATAATGATTCAATTCAACCTGTGCATGGAGCGAATCCAGCATTGCAAGACCAGCATCACCTGCTAGAAGCGATCCATGTACACATTGATAGGGATCATCAAGATTTCCATCCATTACATAATGAAAAGAACTTAATTGAACAGATGCCAGAGAAGGATCTAAATTACTTTGTGTCACTCCCTTTTTAGTCTTATATTCTGAAAATATAAGCTGTCCTTTTTCGGAAATATAATGTGTAAACGATTCATTGCCAACTGAATTAGCTCCTACTACTTGAAGAGGAACCTTTTCATCTGACTTTCTGCCCTGAAAACTATATGTAAAATAATTCTCACTTTTATCATGGGAAACATGCACTGAATCAACTTTAACAGATATCTGTCTTTCTTCTGTTCTAATTACAGATCCTTCTTGTAACTGCCGTATTCCTCCATACATTTCATGACTCTTCTCAACTCCTAATTGTTTACATAAATTATCAATACCCTCCTGATTTTCTTCCTCATGAATATAATCCCTGAGTATATCGATCTTATATGAGCCAATTTTTTCCCCTTGTGTATTATAAAAGGAACGTTCGATTTTCTTACCATGAACCGTATCGATCACTTTTCCATCAATAGTAATATCATGGAACCCTTCCATTCCTACAATGCTATTATATTGAGAGTCAGACTCCGCTTTTGAGATATAATACCGTGTTCCGCCTTGTTCAAAGGTATTACTCTCTTTTTCCTCTTCTTCTTTTTGTTCACGGGCCATTTCATTTGTTCCTACCCCAAAGCCTGTAACCTGAATTGCTACATGAGAAGCTGCACCGATTGCTACAAGTGTCCCATAACCCACAGCAGCCTCCAAACCAAATACAAGAACCCCTGCAATTCCTACAGTTAATCCAAGAGCTGTTGCACGTTCCTGGAAATTATTAACATCAATAAGATGTTGTGACATACCAAAACCATTGTTGAGATCACGATAGAATTGACCTGTCACATCTCCTACTGCAAGAGAAGCAACTCTAATCTGCTGCTGACCCAGAGTATACTTCTTCATGCTTTCAGTCTGTTCCCCTTCCCAAGGACTCTGTCCTTTCCATGAATCAATAGCATCAATAACATTATCAAAAATACCTTCCGGAGCCGCATTAACAACTAACTCAGATGACTCAACAATTCCTGATACAATCCTTCTGGCCCTGCTATACATTTCTCCTTCAAAATGGGAAAATTCACTTACCGTTGATTTAAAAGTCCCCCCATTTGGTTCTTCTTCATTCAGAGCAGATTGCATATCATCCATTTCATCATCGAAATTAGATAGATCGCCAACACCATTTCCAAATTGGAAATTCATCCAGTCATCATTATCAAACATATACTTCCCGCCAGGAACAGATTTTTAACCATTGGATTTAAAGATATAATTCTATAAATGAGGGTTTTTAGTCACGCCCATATTTGTTTTTCAGAGTATATACATATTTCGAAAGAATGATGAATTAGCAATCATAAACTTTGGAAAGTATTTTTTTATTTTACAATCATGCATTGCATACATTGAAATGAGTGATTACAAAACGGACAATTGATATCAACGACCACTTAAAATTAAGCTATATATATATATGACAAAAACCAAGTAGAGTATATCTCAACAATACATGAAACGGCTATTAGAAAGCAGCTTCTGTTTAATGAGATAGACGAGAACTAGGCACATTAGTGAAAACTATCGGGAATATGCACTTTAATTAAAATTTGTAATTGAACTGTTGTTACTTCCGATTTTTCATCTACGTGT
>MVQW01000014.1 GCA_002067265.1 Methanomethylovorans sp. PtaU1.Bin073
TCCTTCAAAGGATGACAAAGTGCTGACAGACTGGAACGGACTGATGATAGCTGCCCTTGGAAAAGCTTCCAGGGCATTTGGAAGACCGCAATATGCACAAGCAGCATCCAGGACTGTAGACTTCATCCTTGAGCGCATGTCATCCCACGACGGCAGACTGCTGCATCGTTACCGGGATGGTGAAGCCTCTATTAATGGTTTCCTGGAAGACTATACCTTTTTTGTCTGGGGCCTCATTGAATTATATCAGGCGACCTTCAAAAAGAAGTATTTTGAACATGCACTGAGGCTTAATGCCCTGCAGATGCAGGATTTCATGGATGATGAGGGGGGATTCTTCCATACTGCAAAAGATTCTGAGACCCTCTTGTTCAGGAAAAAGGAAGTATATGATGGGGCAATGCCCTCCGGGAACTCTGTGAGCGTGTTGAACCTTTTAAGATTATCCCGGCTAACAGGCGATACACATCTTGAGGAAAAAGCCTATGCATCGATGAAAGCATTCTCAGGCCAGATAGATGCGATGCCCATGGCATATTCCCAATTCCTGCACTCTCTGGACTTTATTGTGGGACCGGCTTATGAAGTGGTCATTGCAGGAGATCCAGGTGATGCTAATACCAGAGAAATGATATCCCTGGCAGGCAGATCTTTTCTGCCGAACATGGTCTTGCTACTTCAAGGAAAGGATAATATTGAGGAACTTGCTCCTTACACCAAAGACATGTCAGCAGCAGATGGAAGTGCTACAGTCTACATTTGCCAGGGTTTAAGTTGCAGCACGCCAATAACAAGTATAGCTTCATTCAAGGAATTCATATCATCTATTAGTGATAAGTGGCATGCTACCGATTGATTTCGATCATAACTGTGTGAGTGCAGACCCGACCTTTAAGAGTAGTTCAGGATACAGAAAACGAATACAAAAAAGAACTACGCTAAAGCATTATTCAAGTATCGCAAGATGCTTGATAGAACTCCGACCGAGATCATCAATGACGCACTGGATGAACAGGATAATATTAATATCAATATCAAAGAGCGGCATAGGAAGGCGAGAGTGTATTATTTCTGTTTCAAAGTTCAAATAATCCTTATTTACCTAATTAATGGAATATTACGATGTATTTTTTATGGGAGACTTTTAATTAACTACTTACAGCGAAAAATAGCTTTAATGCATACTCCATTTGAATGGTATTTCAAAAAGTCCCTATTATTACTGCAATAGAGAGGTAATCTCAAAGAACCCTATTACTATAATAATAAAGAGGAAATCTAAGAGGACCCTGTTTTCATATTAACCCCTTACAGCTATAAAAAAGAATCTACACACCCCTCACACCGAAAAATACAGTGCCTTATGCACCGCATCCATCGGATCAGCATAGAAGGACAGCTGGAATTTGCTCAACAGGTCCGAAGGCACAGTACCCAGTTTAGATGTGGATGAGGCAGGTATCAACACTCTCTTGGCCCCGGCATCAAGGGAGACTTGCAAGAGCTCTGACAAGTTATCTATATTCAGTATTGAACCTCCTATGGTCATAGTTCCGATAATGGCAGTTTGCTCCTGGACTGGCCTTTCCATGGCACCTGAACACAGGCTTATAAAGCCTGCAAGGGCCAAGCCATCAGATACACCAACTCCGTACAGGTCCTGTATGTTCATAAAATAGTCATTTTCCTTTGTGGAGATCGATTGGCTTATGGATTTTGCATTAGCTTTGAAGTAGTTGATAGCAGTTCTGATGGACTCTCTTGCCTTTGAATTAGAACTTAAACCGGAGGGTTCGTATTTACCGGTACCTGAGACAACCTGAAGTTCTGTTTTATAGACTCCTATCTTCCCGGAATCGGTTGCTGATACAGCATATACCTGGCCGGGTTTTGTGAGACCCGGAGGAATGATCTTATTGCCACCTATTTCAGGGACATTGACAAAGTGCTCTTCCATGTCATCATTGTCGATATATGAGAAATTAACATCGAAGAATTCCATGCCTCCTATCCTCTTCAATTGCTCCTTGACCCTTCTTCTCCCTACAAGTGCATATTCAAGGATCTCACAGGCATCCTCTTTTGTGATGTTCTCATCGGGATAGATGAGTTTGGCAAGACCTGAAAATGTTTTCTTGACAGCGATAACATCTCTTTGGTTCAGGTTGTTACCGAGTTTGTAGTATTTGAAAAGCACATCAGTAAATGACCGTTTTCTCATCTCCCTCAGGAATTCGGCCAGATAATCCACTATGAACCCATATCTGTCAGTGAAATGCTCGGGTCTGAACTTGGGAACTTCCCAGCCTGGCAGGTAGTAGTGCATCCTGTCGAAAAATGCACTGTCGTTGTTCATCTCTTCCGGGAAAGGAACGAAGAGATGTGCGGTCTTGAGCATCGAGGAGACGCTCTGGTTGATGTTGCCTACGAATGCAATGGATGCATTGGCATTTATCTGGTCCTTGCCACGGGCAAAGGAGCCGGATGCCATGTAATCCTTCATGATCTGAATACCATCCTTGTCTTTGAACTTGATACCTGCTACTTCATCGAAAGCGACAACATCCCACAGGCCAACAAGCCCTACCTGGCGTGTGCCCATGTTGTAGAAGAGGTTCGCAACGGTTGTCTGACCACCTGAGATAAGGATGGAGTTAGGGGATATTTCTTTGAACACATGGGATTTGCCTGTGCTCCTTGGACCAAGTTCACAGAGATTGTAGTTGTTCTCTATCAAAGGAACGAGCCTTTCCAGCAAATGCCATTTTGCAGGAGTTTCCAGTTGAGTGGGCTCCATGCCTATGGACCGCAGGAGCACATCTATCCATTCGTCTTTGGTGAAATTCTTCCGCTGATCAATGATCTCTGAGATATTGATGTTGGGGATCTGTATGGGTTTGAGGCTTGCAATTACAAAAGGGGAAGGCAGCATTTCAGCGCTGTACTCCATTTTGATGATACACCAGATACCGCCACCCAGGAGTTTGTCATACTTTTTGACGTATTCCGGGTCTACCTGGACCTTGGAAAGACCGAGGTTTGAAAAAACAGCTTCGTATATATCTCTTTTTTCGTTCAGCTTTACGGAGACCTTATCGATGATGGTATAGTAGCCTGTTTCCCTTATCTTTGATTTGATCTTCTCTGCCTCATCAGGGCGCACGTAGTTCTCTGAGAGGATGTTTTTTACTTTTCTTACACCCTGCTCTATGAGTTCTTCGTCATCGGTGGCGCAGTTTGCTCCCAGCAGGTATTCCAGGACATAGACCGGGACATTGTGGCCTACCTTTACGAGCTTTGTCAGGTCTTTTCTGACCACTCTGCCCTGGAAATATGTGTTCAGTTTCCTGTCAGTTGTTATGTCTATATCTGCTTCTGGCATGGATGTCCACCGATGTTATTTGATTTTGATCAGAAGTCATCTGCTATCAAGAGGTCCACTTCAAAGGGTATGGGGTCGATGATGTCCTTATTGATCTCTGTGGGGTCTTCGTCTAGCAGGCGTATGTAGTAGAACTTGTTCTCTACTTCGCCAGTTAAGGTGAGTGTGACTTTGTACTGTCTTTCTGCTGGCTCATCAGATGTGCTTTCAGCAATAACAAGCTTTTCATCGCTTACCTTGAATTCGTTTCCATCTCTATTCCATAGAGCTACTTTGAACCTTCTGGGCTGTATTTTATCCGTCACTTTTTCAGTTTGCAGGATGTTTATTGAGAACGGACTGCTTGTGATCTTCCTGCTTGCGTTGGTGACGGTCAGACCGACCTTGCCGTACTTAATGCCTTTTCTTTCAAGATCTGCAGTCTTGTTGTAGGAGTATTTGAGTACAGGGATGACTATCTCCTGGGGAGCGGCTCCACCATGTACGAAGTTCTTGCCACCGCCCTGCATCTTGAACCTGAGATCTGCCTGGGGTACGTATGCAAACATCGTTTGCCCGGAGTTGATGATATAATCCATGTTGAACTTGTGGACGTTCATGAGGTCAAAGTCCTGCTCGCTCAGGATGAAACGCTTGCTGGATGCAATGATCTTCTGCTTGTCAAAACCAGCTGTCTCAACTTTATCTACATTTTCAAGGTCATCTCGTTGGTAGATAAAACCGTGGTCTGCTGTGACAAGGATGTTGTTCAGTATCTGGAAATTGGTGAGCTTTTCGATGATCTTCTTGATATCCGAGATGGTATCCTCAGCTGCATCGAAGACTTCATGCTCCGAAGCTGAATGATCTCCCCTGGCATCGATCTTGTCATGGTAGATGTAGAAGAGACGTGTGCCTTTGAACTTTTCACGGGCTTCGTTCTGTTTTAAATTCATCACTTCTTCATAGTCTATGGCAATTGAGTCCTTTGTTACTTTTCCCAGTATCTTCCCTCTGTTAACTGTGCCTTCGGTGCTGATTCCATCTGCAAATACTGATTGTTTGTTGTATTCCAGTCTTTCATGGGGAAGCAGGCTTGCCATACCGAGTTTTGTGTAGGATGGAAGAGATCCTGCCATGTACTTCAGTTCAACTGTGCCCCGTGTGTCCTTGTTCAGGACTTCCTGCAGCTCTGCAGCTACTTCATAGCGCATTGCATCAGAAATGATGATAGCAATCTTGTCCTTTTCATTACGGGTGATGATGTTCTTCACGTAGAGCTTATAGAACTCGTCCTGCCGGTCGATGAGCTCTATGTTCCATTTGCCATCCATCTCATTTGTGATGAGCTGGCTCCAGCGTGTGAGCAGTTTGTCAAGGAGCCTGTTGTTGTACAGTTTTTCCACAAGGTCTT
>MVQW01000015.1 GCA_002067265.1 Methanomethylovorans sp. PtaU1.Bin073
CGATATTAAATCTCTTTTTGAGAACGATAAATCAAAGCAGACAGGCCTTTCAGAGTTCATGTGATTAATTACTTGACCGGCAGACCAAAAGCATTGATCTGATTAATGAGCTCTGTGAACTGCTCTAGTTCAAAGGCTATCACTTCTTCACGGGTCATGCTGATAGACATTTCCCCATCGTAGCTAAGCATTTCAGGACCTCTGCGTACGAATCTATCTACACCATCCCTGGATAACACTGCTTTTGCTTCAGGATCGTGCACGAATGCTCTACCGGGAATCAATACTGTTTCTTTGACATCGGCCAATTCAAGATTTTTCAGGTCTTCGATAGTAATAAGGCAGCCGATGTCCTTGTCAACGGAAACAACGTTCACAGATCCTCCCAATTTAGCAAAGATCTCTGCAAGTCGCGGTGAAGCTGCTTTACTAGAGATAAGAGTTGCCTGTTTCCTTATTTGTGGGAGCTGGGCTAGTGCCCCCTCATCATTGCGCAGTGCAAAAGGACAGCCTATAAGTGGATCTTCCAGAGGAGTTCCGGTTATCCTCATGCTATATCTGGAAGCAGCTTCTCTCACAATAGAAAGAAATTCTTCAATAGAATGTGTTTTTACATTTTGCAGAATAGGACCATTGCCAAGGATCAGACCTTCTTCCCTGCTATTTGCAAAGCGCATGAGAATAACTCCTTTTGTTCCCATTTCTTGCAGATCAGAAAGTGTTTTCCATAATTCTTCCCCATCGTTTATACCCGGTAAGAGCACAATAGCAGCATAGACATCGCAATGCTTACTGAAATCCTTTAGTACCTCCAGAGAAGCTTCAGGATTCGGATCACGCATATACTCTCCACGAAGTTTGGGGTCGGTGGAGAATACAGTAAAAGAAACTTCTGTTACACCGTGCTCTATGAAAAAGCGTGCATCATCAGGGGAATTGAATCCTTTACCACTGGTATACCCTAAATGTATCGGTCTTTCAAGCTGTGAAAGCATGGATACAAGTTCCCTCAATTGCGGATAGCAACTAACATCTCCTCCTCCGCTAATGGTTATTTTTGTGATCTCATTAGCTCTGAACCTGAAGATATCTGACAGACTATGAAGAACAAACTGTATGGGCTTAAAGCCACTATAAGCTTCCTTCACACCCCTGGTACAGTAATCACAACCTTTTTGGAAAGGAAAACAATACTTGCACCCAAAGGGCGGTATTTCTTTTACTTTCTTGAAATAACAATAGGTGCAGAATCCATTGCAGTCTATGCCCGGACTGCCCCCAACATCGGCTACTATTTCCATTTGTATCGTGTCATAACAGATGTATTACTTAAACCTTTGTGATAACACAGAAAAGCATTATTTTTAAAATAGACATGTACGCATATATATTTAGTTAATTAGATAAATATTACTTTATGTGAATAAAAATAACCATATAGCGTAAAGAGGATTGGAAAAGAAGTTCCCTTTGTAGCACTGAACTTGCCATGACAGTATATAATTTATAATATATATCATTTATCTAAACATTGAAAGCAGAGAGGATATTGATGCAAAAGGTTTAAAACCTAATTACTCTTAACTAGTGGGTAATCCCGATGGAAAATATCGTACTCTTTAACGATTGTACAGATTTTTTCTTAACTCGTTGTCTGTACTTTTTCCAGGATGGATCTTAACAAATAGGAGGAAACATACGTGTCTGATAAAATAGACATTTACGACGACAAAGGTAAGCTGTTGGAAAGCGGCGTCGATCTTATGGACATTGCGCCAACAAGAAACGCAGCCATACAGAATATCGTCAAAGACACCAAAAGGACTGTTGCAGTTAACCTTGCAGGTATCGAGAATGCTCTTGCCAGTGGTAAAATGGGTGGCGCAGGCCGCCGTATCCTTGGAAGAGGACTTAAGTATGACATAGTTGCAAATGCCAGTGCCATCCAGGACTCTGTTGAGAAATTAATAAGGGTCAACAAAGATGATGACACCAATGTACAAGTACTTGCTGGCGGAAAGCAGCTACGCGTGCAGGTTCCATCCATAAGGACCGCAATAGGTGCAGACTACATTTCAGCAAGCACTGTAGGTGCAGCAGCTGTAGTACAAACCATCATTGACATGTACAAGGTAGACATGTTCGACGCACCTATCGTTAAGGGAGCAGTCTGGGGAAGCTACCCACAGACAATGGACATGATGGGCAGCAACGTTGCATCCATCCTCAGTATCCCACAGAACAACGAAGGTCTTGGTTACTCTCTGAGGAACATCACCACCAACCACATTGCAGCCATCACAGGTAAGAAGGCCATGAACGCCGCAGCACTCTCATCCATCTTCGAGCAGGTAAGTATGTACGAGATGGGTAACACTGTCGGTTTGTTTGAGAGGCACCAGCTCCTCGGTCTTGCATACCAGGGTCTGAACGCTAACAACATGGTATGTGACATTGTCACTAAGAACAAGAATGGTACAATCGGTACTGTAATTGAGTCCACAGTCGAGAGAGCTATCGAGGACGGCGTCATTGCAGTTGACAAGAAGGCACCATCCGGATACAACTTCTACAAGGCAGTAGATGTTTCAAAGTGGAACGCATATGCAGCAGCAGGTCTGCTTGCAGCAACCATGGTAAACTGTGGTGCAGGAAGAGCAGCACAGAACGTTTCTTCAACCATCCTGTACTTCAACGACATCTTAGAGAAAGAGACAGGACTTCCAGGCTGTGACATGGGAAGAGCCCAGGGTACAGCAGTCGGATTCTCCTTCTTCAGTCACTCAATCTATGGTGGAGGCGGACCAGGTATTTTCAACGGTAACCACGTAGTTACCAGACACTCCAGAGGATTTGCAATTCCTTGTGTATGTGCAGCAGTTTCACTTGATGCAGGTACCCAGATGTTCACTATTGAGAAGACATCTTCACTTGTGGGCAACGTGTTTGGTTCAATAGAGGAGTTCAGGGAACCAATCAAGGCAGTTGCAGGAGCCCTCTAAATCCATTAATGCCTTAGTCATAATATCAAAGGTAATCAGATGACAGATACGTCTTCAGACACAACAAAGCATTTGCAGCTTGAAATAGTTCCGCAGCGTTTGCTTAAGCCGGAAACTGCCCAGGCCCTTCTTAATGAGATCCTGGACCTGAAAGGAGTTGTCAGGCTGTTCATTCATGGCCCGAGATTACCCGGAACAGTACCTTATGGTCCTGCAAAGGGAACCCCCATGACACATGATTCCCAACGCCTTATAGAAATAGAAGGCAATACAGTGGAATTGATGGTCAGTGTAGGTAGCATCCGTCTGGAAGTGACAGATGCTGACGTGAAAGAACAGGTGCATGAAATATGCGAGAAGATATTCTCTTTCCCATTTGAGTTCAGGGAAGGTAATTTCATGCTAAGGCGGCAGACAGTCACAGGTTATGCGCGATTCGGACCTGATCAGGACCCACTTATGCTTGGGATTACTGATCCGAAAGGCAAACTGAAAAACCAGGTATGCATCATTAAAAAGGAGTGATGTTATGTTTGACCGGGAAACGCAAGTTGTTGATTGCAGACATGGGATGGGGCTTGGAAGAGGCGGCGGTCTTGCGCAACGAGGCACACTCTCCGAAACCGGAAGATCCGATGTGGTTGCAATAGCAATGAGTCCCGGAAGAAGGCATATCACAAAACCTGTATGCGAACTTACATACGGTATGCGTCGCGAAGAGATACAGGTGAGCGTCCTGGTGCTGAATACAGGATCGGGTATACCCGACACTAACATGGGTTCCGGTACCTTCGGAATAAACCCTGAAGAAGTAGCCCAGATCTCAAGGCATAAACTTGCGGTCATACATACAGGCAACGTAAGGGACCATGTGATAAAGAAAGTAAGGGCTATACTAGAACAAGCAAATATTCCTGCCGTTGTTGTTTGCCAAACCCCCGTTGATTTCGAGGATTTTGCAAAGGCAGGTGTGAAGACAAGGCTTGTGAAGCCTAAAGAAAAGGATATTGTGACGAAAGGAAAAGTAATGGAAATTGTGACAGGCGTCACACGAGGAGAATCATGTTCAAGGGAAAAATTGAACGAACTCGTGAAAGCCGTGAAAACCACAATGAAATCATTAGATGTTAGGAGTGTATGATTATGGCATATAAACCACAATACTACCCAGGTGCAACATCTGTTGCAGCAAACAGAAGGAAACACATGTCTGGCGATGTGGAAAAGCTCAGGGAGATTTCCGATGACGATCTCGTAATGGTCCTCGGACACCGCGCACCCGGAAGCGACTACCGCAGCACACACCCACCACTTGCAGAAATGGGTGAGCCAGAGTGCTCAATCAGACAGACTGTCGAACCAACCCCTGGAGCAAAAGCCGGTGACAGAGTAAGGTACGTACAGTTCGTAGACTCAATGTATAACGGTACCTCAGTACCATACGTAAGGTCCTACAGTGCAGCCATAAACTTCAGAGGCGTGGACCCAGGAACCCTTTCCGGACGTCAGGTCGTTGAGGCTCGTGAGAGAGACATGGAACAGGTTGCAAAGTTCCAGATCGAGACTGAGATGTTCGACCCAGCACTTTCAAGCCTTAGAGGCGCAACTGTGCACGGTCACTCCCTGAGACTTCCAGAAGATGGTGTAATGTTCGACATGCTCGACAGGGCAAGACTCGATAAAGACGGCATAGTGAAGATGCACAAAGACCAGGTAGGAAGACCTATCGACAAGAAGGTTGAGCTTGGAAAGCCAATGTCTGCAAAGGAAGCAGCAAAGAGGACAACCATCTACCGCGTGGACAACGTTTCATTCAGAAGCGACAAAGAAGTTCTTGAATGGGTCCACAGAGTGTTCGATCAGAGAACCAAATACGGATTCAAGCCGGAATAATCGAGGTGACATAAATGGTAGCAGACAGAAAGAAGATGTTCGCAAAACACTTGGAGATCAAGTTCACAAAAGAGCACGGTTCCAACAAGATGGAGGGTGGCAAGATCACCGACATGGTTGGTAAGTACTACAGGCTCGGTGTTGATCAGAACCCAAGGAAACTTGAAATGAAGAAGGCAGGTCAGGAAATCGCAAAGAAGAGGGGACTTGTCGGTTACAACCCAATGATGCACTGCGGTGGTATACCACTCGGTCAGAGAGCGCTTACCCCATCCTTCATATCAGGCACTGATATGATGGTAGAGGTCGACGATCTGCACTACGTGAACAACGCAGCAATGCAGCAGATGTGGGACGACATCAGGAGAACTGTAATTGTCGGTATAGACCTTGCACACGAGACCCTTGAGAAGAGATTGGGTATCGAAGTTACACCAGAAACCATCAACTTCTACCTTGAGACCCTCAACCACGCCCTTCCAGGCGGTGCAGTGGTCCAGGAACACATGGTCGAGACCCACCCCGCACTTGTAGACGACTGTTACTGTAAGATCTTTACTGGTGACGATGAGCTTGCAGACGAAATAGACAAGCAGTTCCTCATCGACATCAACAAGGAATTCCCAGCAGAACAGGCAGAACAGATAAAGGCAGCCATAGGAAAGACAACCTGGCAGGCAGCCCATATCCCAACCGTCGTCAGCAGGGTAACAGATGGTGCCCAGACAAGCAGGTGGATGGCTATGCAGGTCGGTATGTCCTTCATTTCAGCATACGCAATGTGTGCCGGTGAAGCAGCAGTCGCTGACCTTTCATACGCAGCAAAGCACGCTGGTGTCATCTCCATGGGTGAAATGCTTCCAGCAAGGCGTGCACGTGGTCCAAACGAGCCAGGAGGTATCTCCTTCGGTCACCTCGCAGATATCGTGCAGACCAGCCGTGTAGACCCAGAAGACCCAGCACACGTAGCCCTTGAGGTAGTCGGTGCAGGCTGTATGCTCTACGACCAGATCTGGCTCGGTTCATACATGTCTGGTGGTGTCGGTTTCACACAGTACGCAACCGCTGCATACACCAACAACATCCTGGATGACAACCTGTACTATAACGTAGACTACATCAACGACAAGTACAACGGTGCAGCCAAGAAGGGTACAGACAACAAGGTAAAGGCAACTCTGGGTGTTGTCAAGGATATCGCCACAGAGTCCACT
>MVQW01000016.1 GCA_002067265.1 Methanomethylovorans sp. PtaU1.Bin073
ATCTTCTCCCATTATACGCACCGAACCTGCAGCAGGCTTGAAGATTCCTGCAATACATTTAATTAATGTGGATTTTCCTGCTCCGTTAGGACCAAGGATGCACATAACATCCCCTTTTTTCAGGGAAAATGATATATTCTCAAAAACAGGTCCATTACCATAGGAATAAGCAAGCGAATCAACTTCCAGCATCAATTCCATCCCATACGCCCCCTTTTTAAAAGATATGCAAACAATGGAGCCCCCACTAGAGAGGTTATTATTCCCAGAGGAATCTCTGTTAATGTCACGGTTCTTGCAAGATCGTCGACAATTAACATGAACGATGCACCTATAACCATACTCATTGGCATCAATCTATTGTAGTTAGGACCTACTATCATCCTTGAAATATGAGGCACTACAAGTCCAACCCAGCCAATAACTCCACTAATGCTAACTGTTGCCGAGGTCACAAGTGTTGCACAGATTATGATTATCAAACGCATATTTTTTACGTTGACTCCCAAAGCCCTGGCTTCTTCATCACCTAGCGACAGGATATTAATGCGCCATCTTAGCAGTAGCAGCACCAGACTCCCAATGAACATGGGAACTATTATCCAGGCAATGTCTTTGTACCTTATATCGACCAGACTTCCCATTAACCAGAAAACAATTGCAGGAAGCTGATCATATGGATCAGCTACATATTTTGCAAGTGATATTAAAGCTGTGAATATGGCTCCTACTATCATTCCTGAAAGAACAAATACCAGAGTACCATTTCCTTTGCTTGCTTTACTCATACTAACAGCAGTAAACATTGCCATAAGTCCAAATCCAAAAGAAGACAACTGTATCACAAGGTGATTTCCACCCAATAGTATTCCAAGACATGCACCAAAGCCTGCACCAGATCCCACCCCCAGAATATATGGTGATACCAAGGGATTGCGGAAAACACCTTGGAATGATGCACCTGCTATGGAAAGCGAAGATCCTACCAGTAAAGCTGCTATTATTCTTGGAAATCTCACATTGAATAATACTGTGTGGTCTGTAGACTTTGGAACGGCAGTACCAAACAATAGAGAACTAAAACTTCTAATACTGTCGTCCACCACATGAGATGCTGGTACATGATACCTTCCAATAAAAAGGGAAATTATGAGTAGCACGATGGGTAATAAATAAATGGATAAAGTAGCATAACGCCTGTTGTCAGGCATAAGTGCACCCCATTATTTTCCTGGGCCAGCCTTGAGATGATGGACTATGGAATGACCTGTTTGGGCTAGCATCTTCATATTCCATATCATAGAAGCGCCTGTAGAATTCATTCGCTTCTTTTTTAATATCAATACCCAGTTTTCCGGTATACATTTTATCGGTTATGTAAAGTAGACCCAGTATCCAGCGTGGACTTCCAAAATCCCAGGAAGGTGGTATTTCATAAATCCGTTGTTCCAATACAGCATCTGCTTGAATTCCATATTGCTGGCATAAATCATAGAACTCATTGAATGGACGGGACAGAAAGCCGGAAATGAAAATGGTTTTAGGATTATTTTCATTGATAAATTCAGGCTTTATATTTACACCAGGCTTCCCTTCTTTCTGGATCAATTTATTGATACTCTCTCCACCGGCAAAAGTTACAAGATTATTCTCCATCCTTCCTGCATTAAGTGCAAAAAGGGGAGATCCCATGCAGTAATATACCTTATGTCCTTGGTTATTTTTTTCAATATCCTGGACTATTTCTATACGTTCCTTGATAAAGGATGAAAGCTGTTTTCCTTGTTCTTGCGTACCTGCTTTTTCAGATATAAGATGAATGAAATCAAGATAAGAGTATGGCTGTTGTATAAGGTGATGTATCTTCATCAGCGTATCACTGTCCGAAATTTCCTTCCATACTTCCAGCATCTTTCTTTCATCTAGTATTCCTATGCAGGTAAGCACCGCATGTACCATACCAAAGGCCCGGCTTATGCGGTAACCACCCATGAACCCTGACTCACTGAAACTTTCCCTGGCAGTAGATCCTGTAAGTGGAGCAGAATATCCACAGTTGCAGGTATAATTTGTCCAGGGTTTCAACAGCTTGGATCCCATAGGTCCGTAAAACTCTCTTTCTGCTAATAAATTTCCACACTCAGGACAATATGTATGCAGCATTTCTGTACCAGGGGAATTGAACAAATATACATGAGCGATATGTTCTTTCAAGACCTTGCATAGTTTTTCAGCTTCCCCTACAGAAGGTTCGAGTTCTATCGGTGCATCCCCAAAAGGAATGAATCTCATAATCTGTACAGGGACTTCAGGAGAGATTTCCAAAATAGTCTTTGCAACTTGCAGCACATCATCTTCTTTTCCCCGGGAATACACTACAGAAGTCTCTACATGTACACCCATATCAAGCAGTCTGGCAATATTGCGGAATACTGGCTCGGAGGAAAAGGCTCCGCAATCTCGGTAACTGGTATTGGAATACCCTTTAATTCCAACATTCACAAAATCCAC
>MVQW01000017.1 GCA_002067265.1 Methanomethylovorans sp. PtaU1.Bin073
CCACTGCCAGAACCGCCCATCATTGCCATGGAAGGCATAAAACCCGCTGGCATCTGTTGTGGTACATACTGCATCGGCTGATAATATTGTGCTTCAGCAGGCTGGCTTTCTTCCTCTTCTTCTGTGGCCTCTTCCTCTTCTTCGACGATCCATCTCTTGATCACAGGATGATCTTTTTCCTTAATGAAGTTCTTTAAGGATTCAATATCTTTTATGTTCTCATCAGTTGCGATCTTGTCCCTGATGTCTTCAGGTATGCTATCCAGTATCTTCTGTTTCAGCATGTTTGGCATCCATACTACACGGTCCCAGCCGCCATCGCCACTGATGAACTTGGGGGAACGGAAGTAATTAACACCAATACCGAGGAAACCAACGACCTGTTTACCTCCTCCGGTCTGTCCGGCCATGGTAGAGAATTGCAGACCATTAGGTGCAGTACCTGCAAAGTCTCTGTCCACCCAGCCAATACCATCAACTTCTGGTATGTAGAAACCTACTACTTCAAAGCAACCGCAGGAAGTATGGGGATATTCAAAGAAAGAGTGTAGCTTTATCCTATCATACTCACCGCTGGACAAGCGTTTTGCAAGGTCGTTAACTCCGGAGTACTCTCCGGATGCTGCATCAAGAAGTTCTCCTTTCTCAATAGCAAATTGTGGTCCTTCTGGGTCTACTTTTGCAGCTGCTCTGCCATCGAACCAGTTAATTGCACCACAAAGGGAAATCCTGTCGGGTGTGATTACACACACATTGGTTGGTGCAAATGAGGCACAAAGGGTACAGCCATAGAATGTATCAACGTCTTCGTCATGCAGACCTTTTGTCCTTTCATCCCTTGCTTTATAGACAGCTCTGGCGTTTTCGATCTCTTTCTCGATCTCTGCCTGATCTGTAATATATACAGCTTCAACTTTCTCTATAAATGGAAGCTCGTTCTTGAACAGCATCATAATGGCTTTTGCTACATGTTCAAAGGAAGTGAGGCCTTTTTTTATTGCATCTTTGCTTACTCTTAACCATACATCGTCTCTCTGGTTAAGGTGCATAAGACCCTGGATATAGTTCTGGAATTCATGGTTCCTTCTTTCTACTATTGATTCCAGATCAGTTTCCACAAGTTCACCTGCTATCTTATATATCATAGCAATTGGATATCTGGAACCTTCAGCCATTTCTGAAAGATCAGGACCTATAAGTGTGAACTTACCATCTTCCACATCTTTCATATCCGTTGCTCTTACCAGCTCAAAACCAATAGATTTTGGACCTGCAAGTTCAACATGCATATTGTCCTTTCTAATCCTTTCTCCTTCAAACATAGGGGATATCTCAAAAGGGAATTCATCTGCCATTTTAATTTCTCCGCGATTTATTTATCCTGATTTAAAGATTAGATATAAGTTCATCGAGTGCTTCCAGATGGTCTTCGGGTTTAAGGTTTCCGAAGGACATATCTGCATTCTGTAAATAATGTCTGTCAATAGCCAGCGTCTTGATATCAGTAAAGTTCTTAAGTCCTGATAGTACTTGGTTGACGTAGTATTTCTTATGTCCAAGGAAGATCACAAGATCATAGGATCCTTGTCCATCCAGTCCATTCCAGTTCTTATCTCCAAGATAGTGTGCAAGGTAATGGATATTGACATATTTTGCACTTACATCCTGATCCTTGAATCCCTGCATGGAATGGCCAGTTGCAGCTATCTGTATACCTTTCTTTCCGATAGCTATAGCCTTGCTGATCACATCACTCTCAAGGGCTTCTGCACCAACTACCAGCAATGGTCTTTTGGCTTTGGAAATAAGTTTAGCAGCCACTAAGGGCTGCACTGGTTTTGCATTCCTGGATCCCCAGGTGGTATATATCATTGTGTTCTTTGTAGTGTCCACCATCAGCACACACTCTCCTTGCAGAGTCTCTTTACGTTGGTAGGTTGTGCAGACACGTCCAGCTTCATAGTGGGACCGGAGATGATCTTCTTTCTCTTCCAGTCTATTTCCCATCCATGCTCTTTTTCCAAGATCTTCAGCAGCTCCTCACGCCTTGTGATCGGAAGATCAGTCTCTACTCTGACGAACTTGTACCAATCTTCGGGTAGATGACCCAGATACTTCTGGCTCAGTTCAATATAGTGAGTGAGCTTGATCATGCGTCCCATGTTGTTGTCACTTGGTCTGATGCAGTTCTTTGCGATCATGGGCATAAGTTCTTCAATGGTCTCTGCGGTTGTAAGCAGGAATTCCGGTGAAGCGGGAATGGGCATTTCTTCTCCATTGCGGGCATCGTACACTTTCCAGTCCTCTTCATTGTAAGGCTTACCGATGAGTGCGCGTCTGTACTTTGAACCATGCGGTCCGACTATGACTGGGATACCAAGCCTGTTACATCCTGTAGCAATTGATGAAGCTTTCTGAGAGTATGCTCCCCATGCCACACCTACAGCACCGATACGGTTCATGACGTAGTCTGCTATCTCCTCATAGTTACCTGTGATATTCCTCTGGGCGAATATAGCGGCAACCTTGATGGCAGTACCCGTTATGTGAGAGTTGGAAACACAGGAACCCACGTTTATGAGGTTGCCTGCAAGGAACTTGGA
>MVQW01000018.1 GCA_002067265.1 Methanomethylovorans sp. PtaU1.Bin073
TGGATATGTATAAGATACAACATTCACCCTGATCTATGCCAGCTTTAAGGTAGTTTGCAGTTACATCCAATAACTCAAAAGTAGTCTTGTAGATTAGAGCTATGTGGTTTCCAGGAAGTATGTTACTTAAAATTTCCAGAGATCTCATTATCCACCATTACAGATTTATCTAATTATATATTCTCTTACTTTTTTTAGTTAAAGGCATAGGCTTCTAAAGTGAGCCCATAGTTTTGTCCTGACAATAGCCACATATTAATCCCCATAATATATTCGATAAATCCGACCTTGATTGTCATCACTTACAAATAGCGAACCATCATCGCTGACTACCACATCCACTGGTCTTCCGAGTATGCTATTGTTTTGTAACCAGCCTGTTGCAAAATCATTAATATTAAGGTCTGTCATATTTACACGTACGACTTTGTACCCTGTAGGTTCCCGCCTGTTCCATGACCCATGGAAGCACACGAACAGATTTCCCTGATATTCTTCAGGGAAGGAATTATCATAATAGAAGTTAAGTCCCAGTGGAGCCGAATGTGCCTGGAGATCTACCAGACTGGGAATACAATCCTCACATGGATCAAGGATATATGTATTATTATCGAAATCAGTGTCGTGTATATTCTTACCATAACAGATTGGCCAGCCATAATCTTCACCTTCTTCCACCAAATTGATCTCATCAGGTGGCAGGTCATCACCCAGCCAGTCCCTCCCATTCTCAGTAGCATATAACTGACCTGTGAGAGGATGGAAAGCCATGCCAACTGCATTGCGCATCCCTGAAGCAAACACTGTGAAATTAGTACCATCAAGGTCACATCGCATAATGGCTGCTCTTCGGGCATCCTTCTCGTAACATACATTGCACGAAGAACCCATGCTCATATACAGGCTACCATTGTATACTTTTACTGTTCTGGTAGAGTGACCGCCTGTAGGAATATTATCCATCAATACTTCAATAGTTTCCTTTTCTGCAACAAAATCATTATTAGTATCTTTTACCCGGATCAACCGGTTTTCTTCAGCTATATAGAACCAGCCACTATAATAGTCCAAACCATGAGGCTGATTCAATCCATCAATGAATACGCTCACACTATCAGCCTTGTGATCTCCATCCTTATCAGGCAACACTGCTACTAGTCCCTTGTTCGGAATGGATACCATAAGCGTACCATTTTTTATCAACATCATGCGGGGACCTGGAGCCAGTCCCGGATAAGAAAGAAGGCTATCACCCAGACCATCTGCAAATACTTCTATTTTAAATCCTGAAGGAAGTTGTATATAAGAAAGATTCTCTTCACTTACAGAAGGCCTTAACCCAAATTGACTATAACCTATCCATAGGACGCTCAATAGAAGAATACCAATAATTATCGGATAGCTTCCTTTCATAGATGCCACCTGCTATTATTATATTTACTTGAGATGAACACCATATAGAACATAAACTTCCCCAAAGGATATTGGACTCTATACAATGATAAGAAGTTTGCTTGAACGAAGTAACTATGGATGGAGAACATATATTTACTAAAAAACATTATTATTCTTGGATGTTTAAAAAAACACGCAGATATGTCACAATTGTTCGGGTATTTATAAAGTATAATCTGTTTTTCCTGCTTTACAAGGATATAAAACGCAATTATATATCTGATAGTAAATGCACCTGTAGTCTGGACTTGGAAAATCGTGGTGGTGCTGCAAAACTTCGTGATGCTTTTGAGGAGCTGGGACCTAGTTTTATAAAACTTGGCCAGATGCTGAGCAGACGCCCGGACGTTGTACCTCGTTCCTATGTTATTGAACTTGAAAAATTACAGGATAAAGTGAAACCTCTCGATTTTGATGAGATGAGACCATCATTTGAAACCGCATGTGAATGCAATGCTCTTGGCAATAAGAATGAAAACACAGGGGTTAACTATGGGACACAGGATTTAGTAGACATTTTTGATGAATTTGATACTACGCCCATAGCTAGCGCATCTATAGGACAGGTATATAAAGCTGTATTGGACGGTAAGGAAGTAGCGGTGAAAATTTCCCGTCCTGGTCTTATAGATACCATAAACCTTGACCTTGATATAATCGAGGACATGAAACCCCTTATTGTGAAAATTGTTGGCATCGGCAGTAATTTTGATGTGGATGCCTTCCTGAAAGAATTTAGAGAAGTACTTACCGCCGAGCTGGACTACAGAATAGAAGCCAGGAATATGATGAGATTCTATGACAATTTCAAGGATGATGAAAATGTCATAATTCCAATGGTACATACTGAGTATAGCCGGGAGAGCATTCTTGTCATGGACTTCATTGAAGGCGTGCAGGTAAAGGATCTGAGAGATGTGGATCAGACCACCCGTACAAAGTATGCAAAACTCATTGCTACAAGTTACCTCAAGCAGGTTTATATCGATGGTTTCTACCATGCAGACCCCCATGGAGGCAACATTCTCGTAAAAGATGGAAAAATAGCATTTATCGACTTTGGTGCTGTGGGTAAACTGGACAACGAGCTTAAAAGGGATATGCTCAACCTGTTCTATGGAGTGTATGCAGAAAATGTTGAAATTGCCACTGATGCCTTCCTTAAGATAGGAAAACTACGCAAAGAGGACGTGAATATCGGCAAGTT
>MVQW01000019.1 GCA_002067265.1 Methanomethylovorans sp. PtaU1.Bin073
GGAACTGCAAATGGTTCAAGTCTACCCCCTTTGATAATGGATGAGCCAACTGTATTCCTGGACAGGGGGCACGTGCAGCAGCTCATAAAGCTCATCGATCTTATGAGAGATTTCGGTGTTGGTCAGATAATTATTGTCTCACATGATGAAGCGCTTATCGATTCTGCGGATCATTTATTCTATGTGGAAAAAGACCCAATCACAAATACTTCCGCAATAACAGCACGCTGAGAGAGACTATTTATAAGCACATTTATATAAAATGAACCATAAGTTATATTATACTTTTATCATATAATTCGCCGCAGAAGGGATAGAATGGTCTTGCGAGGTATCACATGAATGGTGAGAATAGGGATTTCATCATCGAAAGGCTTGAAAGGCAACTAAGGGAAAAAGAAGCAGAAATAGATGAGATCAAAAGATCTCTTAGGGATTCCATCATGGTGGAGATCCGTAGTGAGTTTAAAAATGATCTTGACATCAATAACCGTCTTTCAAAGCTCGAGAATAGGATACAAGAACTTGCTAATAATCTCAATGGCGTAATGGATGAATTGTTAGATCAGAAATCGTTGATCCGTTCTTTCAAAAAATCTGCACTGGAAAAGAGAGAACAAGAGATCTCCATGCCAGTACAGTCTTCTATACCGGCTCCTCAAAGAGAAACAACACCTGTAAAAGAAGCAGAAGCAAGTATATTCCGGGATGAGAAAAAGAAGACAGTAGTGCCACAACCTGAAATCCCCAGACCGCCACAGTCGCCTGCTAAACCCCCATCATTTTCCATCAGGCCTACTGATCTTCCAAGGGGGCCAATCGGGCAAACTGCCTCAGTGAATCACCGATTCAATATAAGAGATGCGCAGCCTGAACCTGTCCAGATAAAGAAGCCGGAAGTTGAAGAAAGAAAAACTGAGTATATTATAGCAGAAAGTGATGATGCGCGTAATTTCAGAAAAAAGGATAAGAATGCTTCTCAAGCGTTCACTGGAGAGTTTATCGTTGCTAAGGATAATGTTTCTAGAAAGAAATCAGAAACAGACTACGAAAGCGTAGAGACACGTGATGATGAAGATGCGGTGGTTACAGTCGTCCGCAGAAAATGAACACCTTTCAGAGAAAGGATTTAAACACAGAGGATCCACGTGTACATAAAGGAAATCGAGTTCATTAACTTCAAGTCCTTCGGGAAAAAAGTTAAGATACCGTTCTATGATGATTTCACCACGATATCAGGTCCAAACGGCAGTGGTAAATCCAATATAATTGACGGTATACTTTTCGTGCTGGGTCTTTCCAGCTCACGCACCCTTAGGGCTGAGAAGCTTACTGATCTTATATATAATGGTGATAAGGCTAAAAAACCTGATTTTGCACAGGTAACCATCAAGTTCGACAACACTGATAGGGAGATGCCTGTAGATACTGACGAGGTTGCCATCACCAGAAAAATAAGGGAAACTGATAGTGGCTATTACAGCTATTTCTACTTCAATGGCAAAGCTGTGAGCCTTGCAGATGTGCATAATTACCTGGCAAAGGCCAGGGTGACACCTGAAGGATATAACGTGGTGATGCAGGGTGATGTAACCCGTATAATCACCATGACTCCTGTTGAAAGACGTAAGATCATCGACGAGATAGCAGGAGTTGCTGAATTCGATAGTAAAAAAGAAAGGGCTCTCAGCGAGCTTGAGATCGTTCGGGAAAGAGTGGAAAGAGTAGATATTATTCTTGAAGAAGTTGCTGCTCAGCTTGAAAAACTCAAAGGTGAAAGAGACCAGGCACTCAAATATCAGGCATTGAAAGAAGAAAAAGTAAAATTTGAGGGCTTCATGCTCCTTGCAAGGCTTAAGGATGCAAGGAAGGAGCTTGTATCAATTGATGCTGATATGGAAACACGCAAGTCTTCCATTAAAGAGCTGGAAACAACTCTTGAAGAGAGACGCCAGCGGATGGAAGAGCTGGAAAAGTCGTTAGAAGAACTCACTCTCCAGATACAGCGCATGGGAGAGGATGAGCAGATCCAGATAAAAAAAGACATCGAGTCTACACGCGGTGAGATCTCACGCTGCAAGGATAGTATAGAACTTGCTGACAGAGAATTGGAAGATGTGGATTCCAGACGCAGGAAGGCCTTTGTGGAAATCGATGAGGTCAAAGGCAAGGTAGCTGATCTGGATGCTAAGATATCTGAAGAAAAAGTGCGTTTAGAAGGCATCAGAGCCGAACATTCGGAAAAGCGTACCCAGAGGATGATCCTGCAGAGCCGGATAGCCGATGTGGATGCGAAGTTTGCCAAGACTCGGGATGAACTTACTCAGCTTAAGAACAATCTTGAGGATACAAGGAATGAAAAAAATGAGCTCATGCGCCAGGAAGACAGGCTACTGGATGCCTTAAGGCGCAAATCAGCTGAGGTGCGGGACATTGAGAGCGAAATGGAGGATGCCCGTTCCAAAGCTGCCTCTTCCGATAGTGATATCAGTTCTGTGAAATATGATATTGAGAAACTCAATGAAAAAATAAATTCGCTCACAAAGGATATAGACGACCTTGAAAGAAACCGCTCCCAGCTTAAAAGTGTGGTAAAGGATATCGAAGAATCACTGCGTAAATATCAGGATGATTATGCCCGCATAGAAGCCAGAGTGAGGGCTGCAGA
>MVQW01000020.1 GCA_002067265.1 Methanomethylovorans sp. PtaU1.Bin073
TTTTGTTCAGGACGTGCTCTTGCATATATGTTTACCTTTTCCACCACGCTGCTGAACTCTTCCTCATTAAGTTCATCCAGTTCACTGCCCGTGATAGCCCCATCTTCCAAAATACGTTTTACCTTTTCATCAGTGATTCCATCAAGGTGTACGAAGCCATCCGAAAGACCGATGTCCATGGCAATAGCTTTTGCAGTCTCCTGGTTATCTCCTGTGATCATAACAACCTTGATCCCTGCTCTATGGCAAGTCTCAATGGCTTCCCTTGCCTCTTCCCGTGGTGGGTCCAGCATAGCTACAAGCCCCAGAAAAGTCATGTCTTTTTCTAGTTCTTCGCCCTTACTTGTCATCGGTCTGTATGCCAAAGCAAGTACACGATACGTTTTCTGTGCAAGCTCATAGTTCTTCTTAAGCATTTCTGCCCTGTCCTCTTCGGTGAGAGGTCTCACACCTGAAGGGTCATATATGCGTGTGCACCTTTCGAGCACCATTTCAAGAGCACCTTTTGTAAAGGCTACCTCTTGCTCTTCCATATCATGCAATGTGCTCATCATTTTCCTTTCGGATGTGAAGATAACTTCCTGTAACCTTGGAAGTTCATCATCCAGTTTCTGTTTCCATATTCCTGCTTTAGCGGCAGCTACCAGCAAAGCTATTTCCGTTGGATCTCCTATCCCCTTCCACTCATTATTAGATTCTTCCAGTGCTGCATTGTTGCACAAGGCTGCAGCTCTGAGCAGCATTTCCAAACCTTTGTTATTTTCTATCTCCACAGGAGTGCCATCAATAAGCAATTCCCCTATGGGTCCATATCCCATTCCTGTAACATCCAGTTCTCTGCCGGGAAGTACGATCTTCCTTACGGTCATCTCATTGCGGGTAAGAGTACCCGTCTTGTCAGTGCAGATGACAGTGGTAGAACCCAGTGTTTCCACTCCCAGCATTTTTCTTACAATAGCATTATGCTGAGCCATGTGACGCATTCCATTGGCAAGAGTGATTGTCATGGTAAGAGGTAATCCCTCAGGAACGGCTGCAACGGCCAGGGCGATGGCGATCAAGAGCATCTCTGCAACAGGTGCTCCTTTGAATAGGCCAGTTATCAGAGTAACCAGGGATGCAATAAGCGCTATGGCGGCAAGTGTACGTGCAAGCTTTGTGATCTTCTCTTGCAAAGGAGTGGCCTCTTCTTCCTGCTGCACCAATCCTGCGATTTCTCCAAGTTTTGTTTTCATACCTGTGGAGCTCACAAGAGCATTGCATTTGCCGTGTACAATCTGGGTGCCTGCAAAGATCATATCATCCATTTCTTTGTTCACAGGTACACTTTCTCCGGTCAGTGCAGCCTCTTCTATACGCAGCCCCACCATCTCGATAACAAGGGCATCTGCGGGGATCATGTCCCCACTTTCCAGTACAAGTATGTCCCCTGGTACGACATCTCTGGAAGGTATTTCTTTTAATGATCCGTCCCTGCGCACCCTTGTGACCGGCTGCACGAACTTCTTAAGGGCTTCCATAGCCTTTTCTGCTCTGTATTCCTGCAGGAATCCCATTATTATTACAAAAAGAATTATGCCGATTATCGCCCAGAAATTGATTATTTCATGGGCCAGTAAAGCTATTATGGCAGCAGCAGCCAGTACCCATACTATTACGTTTGCAAGCTGCCTGATCAATACTTTTAAAGGTGTTACTCTATTCTTTTCTTCAAGCTGGTTAGGCCCATACCTTACAAGCCTTTTCTTAGCTTCTTCATTTGATAGTCCCGTTGGAGAGCTTTCCAGTTTCAAAAAGGCTTCTTCGGTTCTCATACTATTCTCCTGGTCAACAAAGATGCAAAATCCTTAGATATATAATTCTCAGAGTGTGTACACACATGGGTAGCAAAGCTTATTGCAATGGAAATTATATTTTCCCATACATCGTTGTTATCCCATTCTGTAAAAAAGTTATTGTCATCTACAGACAGCATGCCGCATATCAGGCCCGCATTAAAACTGTCTCCGGCTCCTATCGTACTTGCGACTTTTACAGGTGGTATTGAGTAATGTTCTTTGTATCCACTAGTTCTTAGCCAGACTCCTATGTTATCTTTTGTATATATCAGGCAGTTACAACCACATTTCATTACATGCTCATATACTTCTTCTACATCCTCTTTACCAAAAGCTATCTCAAAATCCCGATGTGAACCCCGGATAATATGTGCAAGCGATATGTTTTCCTTTACCATGCTCCTTACACTTTCAATACGATTTAGAAGCGATTCCCGCAGGTTTGGATCATATATCAAGATAGCTCCTGCATCTTTCGCGGCTTTTAGTATTCCTAAAAGTTTTTCTCTTGCTTGCTCCGATACCGCCATAAGGGAACCAAAAAGTACAATATCTTCTTTTCTAAAAACAGGAGTTGCTATCTGTATTCTTTCAGAGGGATAAGTTTCATAAAAAACATATTTTGCATCATTCCTCTCATCCAGAAACGCAAGTGCAAGGGGCGTTTCTCCCTCCTTGTATCTATATATGTTTTCAGTATTCACATCATTGAATTTGAGGAATTCATTTACCATATCGCCTAAATGATCAGTGGAGAATTCGGTGATCAGGTTTACATCTATTCCGCATCTTGCAAGAGAAATGGCAGTATTGAGCATTGCACCGCCAGGATTTGCAGATATCGGCCTTTTTT
>MVQW01000021.1 GCA_002067265.1 Methanomethylovorans sp. PtaU1.Bin073
CCTATTTCTTCAAGCTGTTTACGGGCATTATCTGTCATGATCTCCTGAGCACAGGGACAAGCGGTCATTCCTACAACTTCTGCACCAATGAGCTTAGTAATACTAATGTTTCCTGTCTCTTCCCTGCTGGCTTTTGCTTCAGCGAAGATCTCAACTACTTCCTGGCACTCCATTTTAGTGGATGGAGATTCTCTTTTTATTACATACTCACTCTTAAGGTGCACTTCTGCCCTCGTAGCATATTCATGCCTCTCAAGCAAATTAAGAGCAACATCACTACATAGCTGCTCGATCTCATAAACAGGCATATTGACTGCTTTTTCGAGAACTTCATCAACTGCCTCAAAATTACGAGAAAGGTTTGCCCCCTTTCTGTCAGATGGCAAGTCCACGAAAATATCAAATGTAGAGATCAGCATAACGGGACGCTTATCTTTTCTTTTGACAGCTACCAGTTTTTTAACGTTCGTTACACCTACGCGAGTCAGGTTAACAGGTATTTTGGGCTTATTAGCCTGTATATCTGGCAATATGACAGTGGAAAGTTCCATAACATTACCTCTAAAAACAAATCGCATTCATGTAAAAGTAAGATGAACCCGTTTTTATGTGTACTTGGTGAAAGGGAATGAGTTCATCACATGTAAATGTTGTGTTGCGCGGGGGATACATTAAAATATTTAAACAGCAATATATTTTATAAAGGATTATGAGCACGCACGATAATCCAACTGGCGTAAATCAGAATCGAAAGACAACATTGAAAGAAAAATATATATACTAGATATGCAGAATAGGTTTATCAATTAAAAATCACATGCAAGCTATGAGGTGACATGATGGTTGAAACAAGGAACTTTGTACTGAGAGATAAGAACGGAAATGAGCACGGTGTATTTACCGGGAAACAGCCACGTCAGGCAGCATTAAAGGTTGCAAACCGCGGAAAGGGAACAAAGGCAAAGCCAGAGACCATAAAGCTCCGTGAGAGGGGCACAAAGAAGATCCACGTCTTCAAGGGCTGGAGAGAAACTGTAGCGGCACCAAAGAACAAGCCCGATTGGATGCCCGACAAGATCAGCAAGCCTTTTGTAAAGAAGGTAGGCATTGAGAAACTCGATAAGATCTAAATCTTATATAAATTACTTACTTTTTGGTTACCAGGAATTCTGGTACCATTCTCTTTTAACACATTTTTTCTGCGACCCGATAAAGATAATATATTGGGATCAATATCACTACTCATACATTTTTATTTATAATCAACTCACCAGATGAGGGTGGACCATGACACTGAAAAGAGAGAATATATTGATAGAAGCCCTTCCTTACATTAGAAAGTTCCATAATGCCATAATGGTCATCAAAGTCGGTGGCCATGCTATGGTTGATAAACAGATAATGAGCGATATCATTGAAGATATAGTGCTACTGAAGTTCGTAGGTATACACCCGATAATAGTTCATGGCGGCGGACCGGAGATCACCGAGAAGATGAACCGCATGGGGAAGAAACCCAAATTTGTTGGTGGGCTACGCATCACAGATGATGAGACCCTTGAAATTGCACGCATGGTACTGGTGGGGAACATCAATACCGATATCGTATCCCTTATAGGCAAACATGGGGGGAAAGGAATTGGTCTGTCCGGCAAAGACGGTAAATTGATAGTTGCAAAGAAAATACCTGCCCAAAAGATCATGATAGAGAACGTAGAGCAGGAAGTTGACCTGGGTTGGGTGGGAGAGACAGAGATCATCAACACAGAGATTCTGGAAATTGTCACAGAACATGGTTATATTCCCGTAATATCACCTATTGCTATTGATTCCAGTGGAAGAGGGCTGAACATAAATGCAGATACAGTGGCTGGGGACATCGCTGCAGCTCTGAAAGCCCAGAAACTTATTCTTATGACAGATGTACCTGGAATTTTGAAGAATATTGAAGATAAATCCTCACGCATATCAAGAGTGAAACTCGAAGATATGGAAAAACTTGTGAAAGAAGGTATTATTTCAGGCGGCATGGTGCCCAAGTTAAGAGGTGCGGTGACCGCAGTGGAGAGTGGTGTACAAAGAGTACACATTATAGACGGAAGTGTATCTCATTCAGTTCTGCTGGAACTCTTCACCAATACGGGCATAGGAACAATGGTTTACAGAGGCGATGAAGAGGAGTGAGAGATCACTCCAAAACAGGTGAGCCAAAACTTACATCATCCAGAACCAGAACCTTTTCCCACAAATGCTTACAATCGCATTCCAAACCTTCAAGGTCCTGAAGGTTTTGACTCATTGAAAAAGCCCGTATGGCATCTGCAACCTGCCCACTGCATTCTTTGCAGTTGCGAGGTCCCCTTTTGGCGCCTGCACCTACAGGGTCAGAAGTGATAGTTAGATGTGGGAACTCCCTTTTTGTCCTTTTAAGGATCTCCACAATACTCCACAACCATGGAGGACGGTATTCTCCCCGCTCCCATAGATACTCGATAAGTGTGCCTTTCTGAACATTACACAGATTGATAGAGATCACACTGGAATAAACTGAAGCTTCCTTCACAGAAGTGACAATATCTTCCAAAGCCTGTTTCTCAGAGAAGAATGGGGGTTTCAGCATCAGATATGTCTTTACTGCTACACCATTTGCTTTTGCAACCTCTGCAGCATTGACAAAATCCCTGAAAGTAAAACCTTTGTTAAT
>MVQW01000022.1 GCA_002067265.1 Methanomethylovorans sp. PtaU1.Bin073
CATAAAAGGATTTGGATACAACACAGTGGGCATGTTATTGGAACTTACTGTAATTGCTACATCAGTTGCACCGCTTATACTTGTATTTCCATTGATGCACATAATTGGCAAGGTCAATGTCTCACCATTATAATTGAACTCAGGTGGGGAGATCATAACAGCTTTCCCGGTTGGATACTTAGACCACACTCCACCACCTTCGTATCCCACGATACGATCATCTTTTTTGTAAATTATGCTGCCCATGGATACATTGAACATGGAGAAGTTCGTCTCGGTCTCAAAACCATCCCAAGATCCCCACCTATAGCGTTGCTGGCTGAAACTATCATACCACGATGCATCAATATCAGCCAATACCACTGTAACCCTGCTATCATCATAAGATGAGTTGTCTCCATTGACCTCCAAAGACCCTCCCATGAGGGATAGAGAAGTTGTCTGGACAGGTGATTCTCCCAAGGCTACTTTGCTGGTTCTTGAGTCAAATACCGTAAAAGCCTGTTCCGCTTTCTGTGATTTTGCCATATCCTGCATATCGTTGATAGTAGGCATACCATATAGCAGGATAGCACCTACAGAAAGAGTAGTAAGCATAAGGATTATGATCATACCTATTACTGAAGAATCTGCAGTTTCGCATTCTAGAATAGTGTTTTTTCTTGCCATCTTCTCTTCTCTCATTGAATAGTAACCCTCATGGGCGAGTAAACTATCACTACATCTATACTGTTCGGAGAGTATTGCTTTGATGCAAATACAGTATTATTAGCTGTGTCATATCCTGTTATCCGCATGCCAAGTGTTTCATTGAGGAACCTTCCCCAGCCATCATAATACTCGCTTCCTATGGTGATGTTTATCATTGATACATTCTCATACCTGTGCACCGAAGGCACTCCTCCGTCGCATACAACCCGAACCAGCCCTGTGCCAGAGACACTCGAAGAACCGGATACCATCACTGCAGGTATCATTAACAGATCATCGCTCACTGCAAAACTGGGCTTCGAGATCATCACGACCTTTCCCCTTTCATATTTTGCCCAGGCACCAGTGTCCTCATAGCCTATAGACCTATCTTGAAAACGATTTTCTATTACTCTCAGCTGTCTGTCAAAAGACTCTGTATCAACTATGCCGGTAGAAGAATTCCACACCTGCATGTTCACATTGATAGAACTAGTACCTGTAACAGCCGTAGTACTATCATGAAGCTTTATTTCCACTGACTGGGAAGGTGAGCTACCGAATGCCACTTTATTAATGTTTGAAGTAAGCACCGTAAAGCTTTGCTTTATATTCTCTGTGTGTTGTGCTTCCTGCATATATTCCACTAAAGGGAAACCGGCAGTACCAATAATAGCTATGGCAAGCAGCATGATGCCCATGGTTATGCTGAAGTCAACTACTTCTGAGACAGCTTCTTCTGAATTTTTTAGAGCATTTAACCTACTTTCCATATATCCCATCTTACCTCATCTCCAGAGTCCTGTGCACAGGATCATATGTCATATAGTGCCTGCTAGCTTCACTGAAGATGGTACTCTCAACAACCACGATGTTATTTGTACTGTAAGGTATCATCACCTTAGTCTCTGCTTTATCACGGGATTGCAGCATTATTTCGTGGCTACTGTTTACTACGCTCACGGAATAATGCTCTCCAGCTATCTGATCAGGGAGATTGAGTTCATATTCCAAAACTCCTATGTATGCTCCCGAATTGTTCATGACAGCTACCAATGAATCTATACTTGCAATTTGCATAGAAATATCATTTCCGTGTATCTCAAACTCACTTCTCATGACAGTCTGTTCCGCTCTATCCATAAGCGTATAGAAAGAAGTAAGCACAGTAACCAGTGCTATGACGCTGATTACAAAAGTGAGAATGAAACCAACTGAAATAGAAACAGCAGTGTCGTCTTTGAGGAGTTTCATGTGCTTCCTCCGGGAACGGGAACAGGATATGAAACGAACATTTCTTTATCTGCAGTTGCTATAGTGATGTTTGCAAGCACTACCGAATGCCTTGCTATGGTGAAAGGCTGGCTGTCAGCAAGATTCCCTGATACTGTTAATGTACCTTCACCGGCTGTTCCATTTATCACATTTATCTGATATTCGTGAGAAGAAGTCAGGTCATTGAAATGGAAGTTAAAATAACTAGTTCCATCAACGTAGTTCCCTGTCACATTAAGATATCCTGAAGAACTGATAGTACCCAGTGTGGAATTGCTGTCCATGACACTCACGTTTACACTACCTCCAGAATCATAGATATCCATAGCCCAAAGCAGATTGCCACCTGTTTCAACAGCTTCAAGGCGCAAACAAGAAGAAGCGTCGTCAAGAGTGCTTGCATCTGGAATTTCTATTACGAAACTATTTGTTAAGTTCACATTGCGTATCAATGTCCAGTTAGCTACACCATCAACCATGCCATTCTTTGAAAAATGAGCATTTATGAGGCTGCTATTTTCTATCTCCAGACTTGTTCCTGACAAAGCAAAAGACTTAGCCACTTCGCTCTGGTATGAAGACAGATATGCTTTGAACACATTGCTATCAAAAGTACCCGAAAAAATTGCACTTGTATAGGCATCTTCATAAGCCTGTGAAGTTAGGGCAAGCACATTTCCCACCTCATAAGAGCTTGTCTCAGTACTGGAATCTGATGCCATGTTGCTTGCATATATGACATT
>MVQW01000023.1 GCA_002067265.1 Methanomethylovorans sp. PtaU1.Bin073
TTCAAGGCTTCCTTTATAGACCCAAATATCCTCATGCTGGAAATCATATGCACTGCTAGGATGGATAAAAGCCAGCAATATTATCATTAGAAAAGTAAAAACAATATGTGCTGTTCTTTTCATATCAGACCTTCATATGTTGTTTTTGAACCACAGTGGCCAGCAACCACAGTAGCAGGACAGCAAGGCACATGTATCCTGCAGTCCATGCAAAAGCTTCCATACCTCTTATGCTGTCAAGTGAAAGCCTTGAAACAAGATTGAGAGGTGAATTAGTGTACAGGTATGATGACATAAACAGCAATATCAATATCAGTGAATAGAACAATTGGGCTGTTCCTCTTTCTCTGCATGACATAGCTATTATACTCCCTGAAGTTACCAATATCAGGGACACCATGGTCACTATAAGAAGTATCTCCATTAAGTTACTGATGTGTATGCCATTAAGGGTTAGCAGTAATATCCATGCAATGGATTGCACAGGTGCAATAGCAGTTGCTACCAGTGTTTTTCCTCCCACTATATCAAGGAGTGATACAGGGGAAGCAAGCAGTAACTCCAGGGTCTTGCGTTCAAATTCTTCGGTTATCATGTCGATAACAAGCCCTCCTGATATGAACGCAGGCGTGAACATAAGTAGTGGCAGAAGTGCTACGTAGATGAATTCCAGTTTACTGGAAGATGACCCTCTGTTTCCCCGTATTATCTGAATATCAAGAGGTGTGTATCCATCAAGCCGTTCTGTTCTCACGCTTCTTATACTTTGCTCGAATTTCTCAAGCGGCTTTTTCAACTGCAGAGAAACAATAGTTGCTTTCAGTTCGGACCTTGGCAGATATATGTCCAGGTTGATCAGATTATTGCCTTCAGCCGTTTCATTAGGTATGTTTATGATAGCATCTATCTTCCTGTCATAGAAATCGCTATATGCTTCTCCGAAATCTGTATACTGAACAGGTTCCAGATCGCTTATTTTCATGAGCTTGAAAAGTTCTCCTTCGTTATCTCCTATAACTCCTATCTTTGATTCTTTCATTTGCATACCTTGCAGGGCCATAGGGTCATAGAAAGATGTAAGGCCTACAACAAGGAAGGCAGAAAAGGAAGCAATGAACAACTGGACAAGTACGGAAAGCATGAATGTCTTTTCAAGTAAAAGACCTCTGTATTCCCTTCTGGCAATAGACATTATCTTTTTCGGGTAAACTTTTGTCTTATCCAAAAAGAAGCCCCCTGAGCAGGTAAGTATTGTAAATAGTATGTATTGCCGTTGCCACTAAAAGGAAAAATACATAATATCGATGACCGGTAAAGTGCATTCCCAAAGAAGTGACTGCAGTGGTTGTTACATGTAATAATAGAGGTATCAGAAGCAATGCACCCATTGTCATTACTGATCCAAATGCTGATGATGCGATGGGTGCAAGAGTTATCACAGATACGAGTTTCTCTCCAACGAAGAATCCACCACCTGCAAGCAATGCCAGCATCCCTGCAGTTTTCAGGTCCGCTGGTTTTAACTTTCTTTTAATGAGGGTGTAGATACCTATGGATTTTGCAATCTCTTCCACCAAAGCTGAGAGTATTATCATTGCAATGATTGAGTAAGGAAGAGGCAGGTTAAAGAGCATCACTATCAGCATCAGTTGAGCCATGTATACAAAAGGAATTGATACAATGCTAAGAGCAAATACTGAACCCCACTGTGAGGACAAGAACATTTCAATGCAGTCCACTACTTTTTCGGGTATTGTTTTCTGGCTGAAAAGATCCTCTTCTCTGAAGATGGCCGTACCAAAACCATAGAGGCTTAATGCAACGAGATAAAAGGGCAGTGTGGAGAATACATATTTCCCAAAACTAATGTCTCCCCTTTCTATCAGGTTCACTATAAGTGTCATTGGTGATATGTAGCTTACTGTGTGTACATTTGCGAACATCGCAGGGAAGAAAATGTATCCTGAAACGATTACCGAGAAAAATACCATAGCAAATGTCAGTTCTTTGAAGCTGCGGGAAAATATGGCTGCTATAAATGATAATGAAAAGAACAGGAGCAATACAGGAAAAATCACTGCTATCATTGCGAGGGCTGTTCCCAATTCATGGATGTCTGAAGGACTTTCTATGTAAAGTGATATTATCGATAGCAAGAGCATGGCAACAAGCACATATGGAATGCTTTTTCCAAGCACTATATCCCTGCTTCTGAGTGGTGCTACAAGCAGCAGCTCACATCTGCGGTTCGTTCTCTCTTCCATTATACTGGAAGAATAGAACTGAGATACAAAGTAGATTGGAAATATGAACAGGAAAGAGTAGAGTATTGCTGTGAAAGGTATAGGTGGTGTGAAATTTGAAGGCGTGGCAATAGTCTGCCTCTCAAATAATGTCTTAGAATTGGAATTATCCAGATCTTCGAGTTCTTCAGGTGAAATAGTTGTCGAAGCGCGTTTACCCATTCCGGAGTTCCCTTTATACTCTCCGGAATCATCGACATTTCCGATCTCGCTGTCTGAAGACTGGTCTCCATCTTTTGTAACGCTTCCAAGCACCTGGAAACTTTCAGGCCTGTCAAGATCATGGATAGTTACCCATACGGGATGGCTGTTATTAATATCGTTATATGATGAAAGGACAGTTTCTCTGTAATTTATGAACACTTTTTCTAGTGCATCAGCTGCTGCAATTGATTTTTTTGTGCCTGAAAT
>MVQW01000024.1 GCA_002067265.1 Methanomethylovorans sp. PtaU1.Bin073
CTACGTCCTTTTTACAGGAAATGATCGCATCTGAGAGTTCCTTGAACATCTCTTCTTTGCTCATTTTCATACCTCCTACTCAATTAACCCCGTCAATTTGATTGAGAATTGATCACTGGGATCAATAAGCATAGATTATTCTCTTCGCTTAGGCGCTATATATCATAATCTGAGTAAAATGCGTCTATAGAAGCATAATTTCAAAAAGAGTGCATAATATTGCTTTTAAGTACATGTATTACAATGGTGTTGTAATATTACAATAGCATTGTAATCTTGATCACCGGGAATTATAAGATAGGATTAGTCATAGGATGTTACATAGAAAAGGTGTATAACTGTCTGAGATTTCGGATGCAATTAAAAATAGATACGATCAGCCATGAGATGGAAAGATGTTTCACTTAAGGTAAAATTAATTCTGTATATAGTTACAGGTGTGCTACTGGTACTTATCAGTACAACTGCCATGATCATTTCCACAGTGACTACTCAGGAGGAGTCGCTTGCATATCAGCAAGCCATTGAGATGGCAAAAAGCTATGCCAACGAGTTTAACGGGGATATGGAAGTAAATCAGGCAATAGCAAGAACAATAGCCACCTCTATGAGCAATTATGAGTCTTCTGACAGGGCCGAAGTGAACAATATGCTGCGCGAGATACTTGTCAGCCATCCTACATTATTGGGTACATATGTAGCATATGAACCCGATGCTTTTGACGGTAAGGACAGTTTTTATGTGAATGCTTCTGGGCATGATGCAACCGGCCGGTTTGTACCTTACTGGAATAAAATGACAGGGCCGATTGAGCTTGATCCTCTCATTCATTACGATACTTCCGATTATTACCAATTGCCAAAAATGCTGCAGACCGATGTGTTAACAGAGCCTTATTATTATGAAGGTATTTTTATGGTAAGCTATGTATCTCCCATCGTAAAGGGTGGAAAGTTCATAGGTGTTGGAGGAGTCGACGTTTCACTGTACTATCTTGATGACATCCTCAGCAAAGTTAAAGCTTTTGACAGTGGCTATGCTTTCATGACCGGTAACACCGGTATTCTTGTTTCACATCCTTATAACAAGCAATGGATAGGCAACAGAACACTATACGATTTTGACATACCTGAGATATCGGATGCTGCAGATGACATCAAACTGGGTAAGAGCGGACATGTGGAAACCATAGACCCTAACACAGGCAAAACAGTTGTCATGTTCTATGAGCCCATACGTACAGGCAATTTCTCTTTTGTGCTGGTCGTTCCAAAAGATGAAATGTTAGCTGGTGTTACAGCTCTGCGGACAAAATTATTATTCATCTCAACGGCAGCTGTCATTTTTATGGGCCTGGCTGCTTATTATACAGCTCTTTCAGTTACAAGACCCATTAACCAGATAGTGGATGGCTTTAAAAGGATCTCTAATGATGCTGTGAATGGCAAGCTTGATACACGGGCAAAAACCGATGTAGATATTGATTTTAGAGAGATACCACGGGGTTTGAATGAGATTATGGATGCTGTGATCACACCTGTCAGAGATACCATCCGAGTAACAAATGCACTTGCTAAAGGACAACTTGACACACGGTCCAAACTGGATGTGCAGGGAGAGTTCAGGCAGCTTGCGGACACTTTGGATAATTTTGCCGAATCCCTCGATACCATGATCAAGGATTCAAATTCTGTACTGACTGCTGTGCAGAACAACGATTATTCGCGTAGTATACAAGTGCATGGTGAAGGGGATTTCAGAATACTTACGGAAGGCATAGACAGGACGCGTGAAACACTGGATGAGATGATGACCGAACGCAGGCAGATAGAGCAGATTCGCAAGAAGGAGATCCATCATCGTATAAAGAACAACCTGCAGGTAATTTCAAGCCTGCTTGACCTGGAAGCTGATAAGTTCCAAGACAAAAAGGTTATTGAAGCTTTCAGGAACAGCCAGAGCCGGGTGATATCCATGGCCTTGGTGCATGAGGAACTGTACAAGTCAGAAGATATGGAGAGCATTGATTTTTCAGACTACATCATAAAACTTGTCAATGACTTATCCAACTCTTACATGATGGATACCGGAGACATCAATATTCGCACACACATTGATGCTATTTTTCTGGATATGGATGTAGCCATACCTCTTGGTATGATCGTCAACGAGTTGGTTTCCAATTCTTTTAAACACGCTTTCCGACCAGGAGATAAAGGAGATATTCTCATAGACCTGAGCTATAATGGTGAAAAGTTCACACTTGTAGTATGTGATAACGGTAAAGGTTTCCCTGAAGAGGTGAATTTCAGAGAAACGGATTCACTGGGATTGCAGCTTGTGACCACATTGGTCGACCAGATAGACGGGACCATAGAACTCGAAAGAACTGAAGGTACCAGATTTATAATAACCTTCAATAGAATTGAGAGAAGGTGAGATTTGTGGAAGAAATAAAAGTATTGATTGTAGAGGATGAAAATATTATCGCCCTGAACATAAAGAAAAAACTAAAGAGTTTTGGCTATGCAGTGCCTGCCATTGTCTCTACGGGTGAAGAAGCCGTTAAAATGGCTGAGATCATTTCACCTGACCTTATACTTATGGATATCATGCTCAAAGGAGACATGGATGGAGTCAAAGCTGCAGAAGAAATCAAAAAAAGGTTTTCTATCCCCGTTATCTATCTTACGGCTTACTCTGACGACAAGGTA
>MVQW01000025.1 GCA_002067265.1 Methanomethylovorans sp. PtaU1.Bin073
CGTTCATTCTCAAAATATTGGACTAATAAATAAAAATTAATGTTTGACCCAACTTCGAGAAGCAGCATGATCATGTGAACTACCGCGTCCTGAAGGGCGCGGCTTCCCATTTCATCGCCAAAACTTGCATCACGGATATGTGATGTAGCGTTTTTGGTTACTATGAAAACGCCTCATAAAAACGGTCAGCGGCTCTATCCGCTTTCTAAGCATTCGTTTTTCCTCACCTCATATCCTGCCTTCATGATAGTTCTGATCATTTCGTCTAGGTCCATTGCTGTTTTAGGATGTAGGCGGAGATTCTTGATACATCGCGGCTTGTCGAGCAAGTCATCCTGGTAAAGCTCTCGACGAATCAGCAAGTGGTAGAGTATGCACAGCACTTTTCTGCCTAGAGCAACAACGCCAATTTTAGTACCTCTTCTTGCCTTAATCCTCAAGAAGAACTTCTTCAGCCATAATCAATTATCTCTTCGCATGGCGGGATTACACCGTCTCCCGAAGATCCTTGAAGTTGATGGATCAAAAAAAAGATGTAGAGCGAAGCGGTTGGCTTACATGCCTCCGGGAGGTGCACCTCCACTATTCGTTCCGCTATTGCCTCCTCCAGGGCCTCCATCGTCCCCACAGGGGCCTGCTGTTTGTGTCGTCGTTTCTGTTGTAGTTTCCCAGCTATTTGAAATACTATTCCAAACATTTTTGGCTGTTTCAACAACTACTTTTGTGCATACCTTGAGTGCGGCCTTACCGCCTTCGTAAATGGCATTACCGGCGGCACCTATTGCAATACCAGTAACAACGCCGCCACCGCCGCCACCACCTTCGGGGATCTTATTAGTCAATAAATTTTGTGGCCCCAAATCGGTACCATCACCAACAGTAGTAGCATTACGTTGTTCAGGTGGAGATATAACTTGTTCTGGTGAAGGGATATCAATCCTTTTGCATCTTATAAAATAGTCTATGCTTTTGATCTTAACACTCTCATTGCTTTGATTAATATCCCAACCCAACTCAGACAAAACGGTAGAGTTGTTAATACCAAGTTTTTCTTCGGCTACTGCAGGATCAAGTCTTGCCGTGAATATATCGCCATGTTCTTCGATTATATCTGATTCATTAAAATGCAGCAGAATACCGCCTAAATTCGTGGAAGCCGACGCAATTCCTGAACTAAATATGCAAACTGCAAAGATATATAAAATTTTCACATTCAATCCATGCCCCTCCTAACGCTATAGATCAAATATTTCAGTTAGAGATCTCAATTTCAAGAATATATATTTAGCGACGGCCAGCATTGCAGTATCTTCTTTACAGGACGGGATATAAGTCCCGAACTAAATTGCAGCCTTCACTACCCATATCAATACTACGATATGTAGCAGCGTTTTTCATAGTTTTGGGTGCGAATCGGGATCCATGATTGCTTTCTATGGGCACTACGGGCTGTTCCATCCCTGTGATGAGTATGTTCATGGAAGCATTGTAGTCTCGGTCATACGAGAATCCGCAATAAGGGCACTCATGTACTCGTACCGACAGATCTTTCTCTCCGATGCTTCCACAAGCTGAACACCTTTGGGTGGTGTTCCTGGGATCTGCTTTTATCAGCTTTCGACCAGCACTTTGAGCCTTGTACGATAGCATGAATATGAACTTGGACCAGGACGCATCATGAATGCTGCGATGCATACCATTGTTATGGCCTTTCTCTTTCAGACTTTTGATATCAAGATCCTCAACGCAGATGATATCAAAACTATTGACATAGGTACGGGATAGCTTATGCAGGAAATCGTCTCGTTGGCAGTTGATTCTCTTATGCAGCTGGGAGATTCTGTCCTTAAGAGACCTATAATTATTCGATCCTCTTACCACTCTGGCTAGACTCTGTTGCAGCTTTGCCATTTTATCAGCAGATTTCTCGGCACATCTTGGATTCTCTATCTTATTGCCAACAGAGTCAACAACGAATGAAGTCAAACCGACATCCAGACCTACTGCTTCCTCCGTTTCTGGCAGAGGATGTGGTTCCTGTTCAGATTGGACTATGGCAAACCATCTCTCGCCTTCTCTCTTGATTATGACGGCTTTGATGCAACCTTCGATCTTTCGATAGATCTTGATCCGCATATCTCCGGTACTTGATGACTACCGCTAGTGGTAGTGAAGTGAATACACGGAGTGCGCAGACCTATCGAGCTTATATTTCATTGGATTTACCAGAATATGTGTATCGCATTATTACCTCAAATAATTACTGTTAGACTGAAACCAAGGGAAGGACTCCGCTTTCATCCCCACCCTGAAGGAGGGGGACTTCCCGCTTCGTCCTTTCTGATCCTACCAGTTAAACTTAGACCGCACTATTTCAGTCATTGGCTCGGACTTCACTTGCACCAGGCAAATGAGACACATATTCATCAATGAACCGAGGAGAGGTAGCAGGAAAGAAGAGGTTGACCGGCACAGCCGTATCAATCCCGCAGAACACTTGAAACACAGAAAAAAGGGTTAGAGATGAAAAATGCACTCTAACTCAGATAACCCAAAGGTTATATAACGCCCGGACCGGGATTCGAACCCGGGTCGAAAGCTCGACAGGCTTTCATGATGGGCCACTACACCATCCGGACAGTATTCAGATCCCGCCTCCCAGATTCGAACCGGGGACATCGCGGTGACTGCGCGTAGCACCTCTACGGTGCGAGACATAC
>MVQW01000026.1 GCA_002067265.1 Methanomethylovorans sp. PtaU1.Bin073
GCTCCTGAAAAAGCTCCTTCGAATACCGGTGCTATTGGAAGATACGTATTCACTCCAGAGATATTCGATTGCATAAAACAAACAGCTTGTGGCGTAGGTGGAGAAATACAGCTGACAGATGGTATTAGACTTCTTAACGCATCCCAAAAGATCTATGCATACAAGTTCACGGGCAAACGTTATGATACCGGTGACAAACTGGAATATGTTAAAGCCATCGTGGATTTTGCTTTAGAGAATGAGGAAATGAGAGACGAAATGCTGGAGCATCTGAGAACGCTTAATCCATGCAATTGAGTTAAATAGTTACATTTCAACCCTTAAGTATGAAATGACCTCCACCAATCTGTTATCTTTTTCCCAGAGGTCATCCATACATTCTTTTTTGAACAATAGGATAGTATTCTCTCGTAAAAAAACAGTCCATTGCCTATCATGGCTTCACTTGAAAAACGTAGAGTAAGTATGCCAGAGCATTCAGAGACGTAGTCTATGATTTTCTTTATGGATTCCCAGGTGTTTTCAATATCATCATCATTTAGATTTGCATTTGCAAAACTTTCTGAAGCATTGCAATCAATGACATTCAAGGGCAATACTGTGATATCTACGTCCTTTATTTCAGGATCATAAGTCCTGAAAGGGTAACAGACTCTTTCGCCAAAATGGTTCACCGGATCTACAAAAGCAGCCATATACTCAAAACCTGCTTGGTACAATATTATCCAATTTTCAGGATCATTCAAAGAGTTAAATGGGTCCACATACCCCACCACCTTATCCCTGAGGACATCTTCTAATTTCATTTTTCGTGAAACTATGTCCTCAAGATCAAAAAGTGAAGCTGAACTTCCAAGAAAACCAACTTCCCAGCCATTTTCACGAATGTTTTTTAATTCGCATGCAAGGTCTGAAATATTGTAGTTATAACCTTTTTCCCCTTTATTCAGGACCGAGAAGTAAAAACCAGAAGTTGCACCATATTTACGCTCAAGCTCTATGAGCTTTTCAAAATTAAAGAATGGATTGAACTGTCTGCTGAACCTTGAAAAAAGCATTTTAAAGCCGTTTTTTATTGACCCTTTTTTCATGTGCCTGTAACAGTAATAAAAAATATTTGGTAATGATGGAGAAATAATTCCAACATCATGAACAAGGCATACTGCAAATTCTTTACCCTCGGGATATTTATGAGAGGAACTATTGTTAGAGGGCGCAGAAAATTGTGGTTGCAATAGGTCACATTGTTGAGGAGCCATCTTCAGAACATCCTTCATCTGATAAGCTCCCTATTTTCGAATTAATATAATAAAGGAGATTCAGAATAGAATCTTTTTCCCTTCTTTTGCAGACAACAATGCTGCCTCTGCCATTCTGACAGCCCTCATACCTATTGTGCCATTGGATAGAGGTTCCTTTCGTGAAACAATGCACTCCAGAAAATGACAAAGCTCCTCCTTTAGAGGTTCTGCATATGGAATGGGAATAGTATAGGAGCCTTCATTCTCCACACTGAAAATTGTATTGTCCTGGATTTCCTGTTCAGCTATCCGCATATCGAAGATATGGAGTTCCTGTGGTTTTAAATAGTCGATTCTAGCCACTTTTTCAGATCCCACCACAACAAGATCACGATGCTTACCATAAGCAGGCATGATCCAGCTTTCAAATGCATAAGCAGTAGCCCCTCCAAAATCCATGGTGATCATAGCGGTTTCTTCAATGTCATTCTGCAATGAACAACGTGTATCTGCAAGTATACTTATTGGCATGTCCTTGTTAACAAGGTAACAGAAAATGTCAACTTCGTGAATACCCAAAGCATAGATAACACCCATGTCCTTTCTCGGAGCACCGAATGAAAAACGATTTCCAAACATTATCCTAATAGAACCCAGTTCTCCAAGGTCAATTCTTTCCTTTAACTCTTTTACCGCAGGATGATGTCTGAAAATATGGCCTACCATAAGGATCCGGCCTGTCCTTTCCGCAACCTTTACAAGCTCCTCTGCCTGAGCAATGTCCATAGTCATTGGTTTTTCAACAAGCACATCTTTCCCTGCTTCCATCAGTTCCTTGGCAAGATGAAAATGAGTAGGAGAAGGCGTGACTATACTAACGCCATGTATAGTAGGATCATTAAGGATTTTTCTATAGTCAGTTATGTAATCGATCCTGAACAATTCCCCAAGCTCTTTGGCACGCTTCTCATTTATATCGCAGATTATCACTTTATCAATTCGGCCTTCTGAAAGAAGTTCACTATAGGTACGCACATGGTTCTTGCCCCAGTAACCAGTACCTATGACTGCAATGCCTGTCATTTTAACCCTCCTTTGACATTGTCAGCAATATAATGGACCTGTTCATCCGTAAGTTTTGGGTGCATCGGTATGGAGAGAATTCTCTTTACACACGCATCTGTAACAGGAAGCGTTAGATCAGGAGCTTCCATACATGGCTGTCTGTGGACAGGCACAGGATAGTAAATTCCCGTACTTATGCCTTTAGTGTGCAGATATTCACGCAGATCATCCCTATTTTGTGTCTGCAGAGTATAGACATAATAAGCATGCTTTGCCCAATCAGCTTCCTGAGGAACACTTACATAATCTTCCAGCAGATCGTTGTATATAGAAGCTATTTGCCTTCTTCTTTCAACCCATTGTGGAAGGTGCTTTAACTGCTGTCTGCCAATTGCAGCAGGGATCTCGCTCATTCT
>MVQW01000027.1 GCA_002067265.1 Methanomethylovorans sp. PtaU1.Bin073
TATCCTGTAAGTTATGACGAAAGGGTTATAGAGGCAGACAGGATGGGTAGCCTGATAATTGATATGTCGCCTGATTCAGTGGTCCTTGAAGATATAAAGGATATAATGAATGTGGTCACTGAAGGATTTGTAAAAGTGTAAGTTTGAAGTTTGGTAGAAATTTAATAAGCAGGGTGCAGTGTTAGAGGTCCATGCAGGTGGTTAAACATATTTGTTACATACACCTGCACAGTCATCGCTTTTTTATTTATTAACTCTTGTGGAAAGTATTTATTCGGTACAAAGCATTGCATGCATTTTTATCGTGTGCTTCTCCCGGTTTTTCAAGATGACCACAGCCACAGCTTCGTCCAAGGAAAGTAGCTACCCGATGCTTGAGCTGGTGGCGATCGTCTTCTGACATGTTTTTAAGCATTTCTTGGTGCTCTGATTCAATGTGATTCCACATGGTCATTTCAACTTCATCTAAGTCATATCCATGAGCCATGAAATTACAGTCAATACCAACATCACTGCATTTTACAATTCTCATTTTCATATAGAGTACCCCATCATACCTGGTCAAAATGTAATTAAGGTGATTGGATATAAAAGCAGTCATAAAGAACTAGCATAAAGAACTATCATAATCGCTATATTCAAGATTTCACTGAATTCTTTCGGCAATAGTTCTATAACATTCATGAGTAGGCAGCAGTTTTTTAAAAGCCCTTTTCTATATCTAGTTCTATTCGCAAGTAAGCAGAACTGAAGTCCACATTTAAAACATTGCGGAAACTTTATATACAATGTCGTTGCATTCTATCAACTGAGAGAAAAGACATATATAGATAATGAGGGATATGAAAAGACTTGGAACAGTGCTTCAAGCTTTAGGAAATGATGTTCTGATTGTTCGAGGGGATGAGCAGGCATCTAAAAGTGAGAAGCCGCGTATTAATTCTTCTGTTATGGATAAAACTGTCAAGAGGATCGGTAAAGTTACTAACTATTTCGGTCCAGTAGCTAATCCATACTATACTGTAAAGCTTGACAGGAGAGGCAATACTATAGAAGCTCGGCACTACTTAAATGAGCGCCTATACGTTCAATGATTGAAAAGTATAAAAATCTTATGCCGGGTTTTAAAAGTAGTCCAATGATTGTATTTCACGTTCGTCTGCAGTATCTTCAAGGTGAGTAAAATGGTCGAAGTCGAAAGGGTACGGTATTCAGACACTTCCGAAAGGGAAAAAATACGTGCCATGATCAAAGCACGTAAAGAGAAGGAACAGAATGCAGAAGTTGAACCTACAAAGGCACAATGTCCTGAATGTGGCAGCCGTAATCTCGTGCAAGATTATGAAAGAGCTGAGCTTGTGTGTTCTGAATGTGGTCTTGTAGTGGATGCAGAATTCGTGGACGAAGGGCCAGAGTGGCGTGCTTTCGATCACGACCAGAGAATGAAGCGTTCTCGTGTGGGCGCACCCATGACATATACTATACATGACAAAGGTCTTTCCACGATGATCGATTGGAGAAACCGTGATTCATATGGTAAATCTATTTCATCCAAGAACAGGGCCCAGCTCTACAGGTTAAGAAAATGGCAGCGTAGAATACGTGTAAGCAATGCTACTGAGAGAAACCTGGCTTTTGCATTATCAGAACTTGACAGAATGGCATCAGCTCTCGGTCTTCCCCGAACGGTGCGTGAGACAGCTGCTGTTGTTTATAGGAAGGCAGTTGATAAGAATCTGATTCGTGGAAGAAGTATTGAAGGTGTTGCCGCTGCAGCTCTCTATGCTGCATGTCGCCAGTGCAGCGTGCCAAGGACGCTGGATGAGATCGGAGAGGTTTCGAGGGTAAGCAGAAAAGAAATAGGTAGAACATACAGGTTCATTTCCAGGGAACTGTCCCTTAAGCTCATGCCTACCTCCCCTATTGATTATGTACCAAGGTTCTGCTCAGGCCTTAACCTTAAAGGTGAGGTACAGTCCAAAGGTGTGGAAATCCTGCGCCAGGCTTCCGAGAAAGAACTTACCAGCGGTCGCGGGCCTACCGGAGTCGCAGCAGCTGCCATCTATATCGCATCTATTCTCTGCGGTGAAAGAAGAACACAGAGAGAAGTTGCAGATGTGGCAGGTGTAACCGAAGTTACTATCCGTAACAGGTACAAGGAACTGGCCGAAGAACTGGATATAGAGATCATTCTTTAAGGCCACACTGTCCGGGGAAAGGTTTTTACCTTTCTTTCTCTTTTTGTGCTCACAGCACATAGGCAAAGTGGACGATGATCGAACTTATAGAGATGCTTACCATTGGTTTTGCAGTTGGCTTATCGGGTGCGCTTGTACCCGGGCCGATGTTATTCGCTACTATAGACGGTTCTATGAAAAAAGGCTGGATCTGCGGACCTAAGGTAGTTCTGGGCCACGCACTACTGGAACTAGTGCTATGCATCCTGATAGTTTTCGGAATCACCGCTCTCTTTGGTAAAAACGAAATTTCGGCTATTTCAGTTATCGGAGGTGCAGTCCTCATTCTTTTTGGAATATTCACCATAAAAGATGCTCGCAGGGGCGCGTTATCCATGGGAAATACAACAGATCTCATCTCTGCAAACCCTGTGGCTGTGGGTTTTATAACTTCCATATCTAATCCTTATTTCTGGATATGGTGGCTTGCAGCAGGCAGTGCGCTTGTGCTTAAAGGTCTGGAAACTAGCCTGCTGGCAGCTGCTCTATTTGTG